>DATNQR010000327.1:0-8127 GCA_036703905.1 Thermosynechococcaceae cyanobacterium | reverse complement strand
TTCCAGTCATTTTAATCCGCGTGGGGTTTGTGGGTGAATGGGGGTATGAAATTCACGTTGCCTCAGAGTTTGCTTCGGCTTTGTGGGATGCTCTGATGACCGCAGGAGCAGCTTACAAAATTCAACCTTTTGGAGTGGAGGCGCAGCGACTTTTGCGTTTAGAGAAAGGCCACCTCATTGTTGGGCAGGACACGGATGGTTTAACAACTCCCCTGGAAGCAAACCTGGAGTGGGCAGTAAAGTTTGATAAGCCTTTTTTCGTTGGCCAGCGCAGCTTGAAGAATCTTCAAACGCGATCGCCTGCCCACAAATTAGTTGGCTTCACCCTTGCTCCCAGCTACCAAGGAGTACCACCTCAAGAGTGTCATTTAGTAATTGAGCAGTCCGAAATTGTGGGCCGAGTGACCAGCATCGCCTTCAGCCCGACCCTTAATCGCTACATTGGCTTGGCCTACCTTCAGCTTCATCTGGCAAGTATTGGCGGTCACTTCTCAATCCGCCTCACCACTGGCGAACTAATTACTGCAACCGTCAGCCCAACTCCTTTCTATGACCCAAATAATCTGCTCCAGCAGGAAGCTGAAGCAGGCATCCTTGCTCTGTCGTAGTCTGGACTCTGTTCGTCCCTAGCGCTTTTACCGGGTTAGTAGGCTGGCTTAGTGGGTCGATCGCTGACCGTGAGAGCGCAGCGATCGCTGGCCGAAGTGGCTGTGCCAGAGGGAACTAAGGCCACCGCGTGGGGCACAGGGCGGGGAGTGTAGGCCACCAGAGATTCACCTTTATAGGCTAAAGAAGTGCTGGCTCCCGAATCCAGCATCACCGCATCCCGGAATCCTGCTTTGGCCAGGGCAATGCCCAAATCCACAGAGCCGATCGGCTCTGTGGAAACGCCGATTTTGGGCTGTCCAGCTTGGTTGATACCCCAGAACGCTCGGTGACGCGGTGCGTTGAAATCAAACAGCTTGCCGAAGCGGGCGGCGGGTTGGGGCTGGCCGTTCTCCACTAGGAAACCTGCCCCCACAAACACATCGGTAACATCTGGCATTTCTGCCTGCACTCCCTCCAGAGTGTTGTGCTTGCGGTTGTCGAAGGGAACAAACTTGACTGAGGTAGGCCCGATCAGCACTAGAGGACGCTTGTTGATCAAGGGAATTTCCCCTGGATTACCAGGAATAAACTTCCCTCCGTTCTGGCTAAGAACTGGGCCCAGCATCACATTCGAGTCGAGAAACTCCAGGGAGAAGAAGCCGCCATCCACTGCTGCGATCGCCGGAGTTCCCGCCAGAATTTTGGGTAATTGAGCGCGGGTTTTAGCATGGATCGTCATCGGCTTGCCACCGGAGATGAAGATGAACGGTGTGCCATCGATCGTGGAGTTCACCTTGCGGATCGGCGCGTCGAAGTCCACTGTACCGCCCATGCTCAGTCCGGGCAACGGAGAACCTCCCGAAGCAATAGTTACCATCTCATCAATCCGAGACTGCCCAATTCGGTTGATCTCCAGCAAGCTCTTAGACTGTCCTGCCACCTGCTCATCCACATCGTTCATGGTCAGCGCTGCTAAGTATCCAGCTTCCTGCATAACCGCCAGCGCCCGTTGGTCATACTTGCCCGACGGATAGGTGAAATAGCGCATGGGAATGCCCAGCTTAGATTCCAAAATTTGCTTGGACTGCTGCGCCTCCATCAAAATCTCGGCATCGGTGAGCTTGTTGAGGTCGCGGTGGGTGACGCTGTGGGAAGAAATGGTGATCAGCGGATCGGCGGCCATAACTCGCACTTGTTCCCAAGTCATGGCGGGTCGCCCAAGCTGCTTGTCGAGTTTGTCGGTGTAGATGGCGAACAGAGCGGGGTAGTTGTACTTCTTCAGCAAAGGGTAAACGTAGCGATAGTGACCCTGATAGCCATCGTCGAATGAAAGCATGATCGGCTTTTCGGGCAGGGGCAACCCGGTTCGCAGATGGGTCACGAGTTGATCCATGCTGATGGGGGTTAGCCCCTTCTGGCGGATCAGTTCAAAGTGGCGCTCCAGCTCTTCGGCTGTGACATCGAAGAAAACTTTCTTTTCTGGCAGGACATCGTGATACATCATCACGGGGACTTTGGCCAAGCGGGCCCGATCGTCAATTTCTGGGTACGGGCGCGGGTTGAGGTACGCCATCAATTGAGGGATCATGCCGCCCATCAGCGCTCCCATCCCAATTCCGGGCTGATCCATCCAGGCCGCTGTCTGAGAAACATCGCTCATCAACCGCGTAATCCCAGAGGTCGCTTGAGCCGATCGAGGTTGACACTCCGCCGCGTCTGGGGAGAGAACGCTGGGATCAGTGACGGGAGGAGCGGCTTCGGGAGCGCTGCGATAGGCAACGCTAGGAGCCGTTGCAACAGGCGTGAAGGACACAGCGCCAGCGACTATGCTGCTGAGGAGAAAAGCCAGGCCATAGCGTTGTGGGAAGGCTGGAGTGACTGTTCGCTTCTGCTTCGGCATAGGGGACTCAGGGGAAGGGTTAGGAGAACGATCGTGTTTAACCTTGCTAGATCTACCCGATTTCTGCTGGTTTGTCAGGAGGTAGAGAACACAAGTCCTAATTTAAACCAGCGATCGAGAGAGTATCTACCAGACGATAGAGGCGAAAACTCTGGCTATTCTATCAGGCGATCGCTGTCGCAGAGCAGTGTTTTTGCCGTCGTTTCTGTCGTCAATCCTCTAGCCAGGGTGTGAGCTAGGTAGAATAGCAGATACACCCCTGTTCAGGCCGTTATGTCCCTGTCTTCTCTGATCGATCGTCTCGCTCCGCCCCTCAAAATTGGTCAGTTTGAGGTCAATAGCCGCGTGCTGCAAGCGCCTCTGTCCGGCGTGACGGACTTGGTGTTTCGGCGGTTGGTGCGTCGCTATGCGCCCACGTCGATGATGTACACGGAAATGGTGAATGCAACGGGACTGCACTACGTCAAACAGTTACCCAAACTGATGGACATAGACCCCAACGAGCGCCCCATCAGCATTCAGCTATTTGACTGTCGCCCAGACTTCTTGGCAGAGGCGGCTCAGAGAGCCGTGGCAGAAGGTGCAGACACCGTGGATATAAACATGGGTTGCCCCGTGAATAAGATCACTAAAAATGGCGGCGGCTCCTCACTGCTACGGCAACCAGAGGTCGCCGAGGCGATCGTCCGCTCCGTCGTCGAGGCCGTTCAGGTTCCCGTCACCGTCAAAACTCGCATTGGCTGGAGCGATGGCGAGATCAATATCCTGGACTTTGCCCGCCGCATGGAAGCCGCAGGTGCTCAAATGATCACTGTCCACGGGCGGACTCGCGCTCAGGGCTACAACGGCTTGGCCAAGTGGGAATGGATTGCGCGGGTGAAGGAAATTCTGACAATTCCGGTGATTGCCAATGGCGACATTTTCTCGGTGGAAGCAGCGGTGAAGTGCCTAGAGCAAACAGGAGCCGATGGAGTCATGTGCTCGCGGGGAACTCTGGGCTATCCCTTTCTGGTGGGCGAGATTGATCACTTCCTGAAGACTGGACAGCAGAAAGCAGCGCCCAGCTCGATCGAGCGGTTGCAGTGTGCCCGCGAACATTTGGAAATGTTGGGGGAGTATAAGGGCGATCGGGGAGTGCGGCAGGCCCGCAAGCACATGACCTGGTATGCCAAAGGTTTTCTGGGGGCGGCGGAACTGAGGGGGCAGTTGAGTTTGATCGAGAACGTCCAGCAAGGGGTAGTGCTGATTGATCGGGCGATCGATCGGTTGTTGCAAGACTCTGTCTCCGAAAAACTATCAGAGCGGGTTGCCGAACTGGCTAGAGTGTAAGGCTTGCCCGATAGCCGTCCTGGTTCCCGTAATTCTGCGGTTTTCTCGCAAAGATTTAGCTTCTACCCTAGAAATGAAGCACGATGTGTTCGAGGTGAGCAAATTTCGTGAAGAATCTAGCTAATTCTTCTCGGCTCTCCCCGTGAGATGGTCAAGATTATAAAATGAAGTAAGTCATTCTGCTGTCAGATTGGATATTGCAGTTACCACTGCCCAGCGCACGTTTATGCTCGACTCCCACTCCCTAGCTGAATACTCCTCCCAAGTGTTGACGGGCTCTAGTAACACCGAGCTAGAACAACGCTTGGGACTGTATCGTGTTTTCCTTAAACTCTACGAGCATCACCGGAGTTTGCTGGATGAGATCCTAGATCTGGAGAATACGGGAGTTAAGGCGCGGGTTCAGGTTGGGGTGCAGTATGTGCAGGGCGTAGTCCAGGGGCAGCAGGTTCACTTGACCACAAATCTGCTGCGAGGCAAAACCCAGTCGATCGCCCAACCGCAAAACCTCTGGCTCGTGGGTCGAGACAGCAAGGCAGCCCTGTCGGTTCAGGACAAGCGGCTTTCCCGCAACCATGCGGTGATTCAGTATGTCAACAATCGGGGGTTTTACCTCATTGATCTGAACAGCACCAACGGCTCTTTTGTGAATGGCGAAGCGGTGCGAAATATGGTGCTGCTACAAGAAGGCGACCAGGTGCGTTTGGGCAGCATCTCGTTTCATTTTTACCTGTCCACTGCTACCCAAACCCTAAAGGCGCTTCCGTCAGATCTGCTCGCTCGCATCACTGCTGCCCACAAGATGTCCGTCCCACCTGCACCAGATGTAGCAGGTGAGAATCTGGAGGGGGGTACGGTGGACTGGAACGCTCCCGTCACAGGCAGTTTGGAGGACACCTCCATGTTCTTTGTCTCCAAGCCGCCGTTCTAGCATACGATGTAGCCATAGTCTCATAGGCTAGGACGGGGAGGGGTAGAACCTTTGGCTGAAGGCAGCGCTCCCACGCCCCCTTCAAACTTAATATCTTAAGCTGTCTGTCTACAGCTGTAAGCTCGAATCATCTCTCCCGCTTTGCCTGAGTTGGCGTTAGGAACAGAAGCGAATCTTGCAAGCCGGACAATGAGTGTTGGCAGACTACTGGCGCGATAATGGGAAAGCACTGTCGATCGCCTAGCCCATGTCCCCCCGCAGCACTCCTAAGATTATTGTTCTCGACGACGACCCCACTGGATCGCAGACAGTACACGGTTGCTTGCTGCTGACCCGTTGGGATGGGGAGACGCTGCGAATTGGGTTGCAGGACAAGTCGCCGATTTTCTTTGTACTGACTAATACCCGTGCCCTTTCACCGGACGCTGCTGCCAGAGTGACGCGGGAAGTTTGCCAAAACCTGAAGCTGGCCCTTGCCCAGGAGAACACTAAAGACTTTCTTGTGGTCAGCCGATCGGACTCCACCTTGCGTGGCCACTATCCCGTAGAAACCGACGCGATCGCCGAAGAACTTGGCCCCTTCGATGCACACTTCTTGGTTCCGGCCTTCTTTGAGGGCGGCCGCACCACACGAGGCAGTGTGCATTACCTCCAGGTGAACGGAGTCGATGTCCCGGTTCACGAAACCGAGTTTGCGCGAGATTCAGTGTTCGCCTATCACCACAGCTACTTGCCTGACTACGTTGAGGAAAAGACCAGCGGTCGGATTCAAGCGGCCGCAGTTGATCGATTTCTGCTATCTGAAGTCCGCGTCGGGGTGTTCGATCGCCTCTTGAACCTGCACGATAATCAGTGCGGCGTAGTGGACGCTGAAGTTCAAGCGGATCTCGATCGCTTTGCTCAAGACATTCTGCGGGCGGCCGCCGAGGGCAAGCGCTTCTTGTTCCGCAGTGCGGCCAGCTTGCTGACGGCTTTGGCCCACCTGCCGCCCCAGCCGATCGCCCCAGAAGCAATGGCAAAGTATGTCCGCGATGGCAAGCCGGGCGCCGTAGTTGTGGGTTCCCACGTTCAAAAAACCACTGAACAACTCGCTCAACTGTTGCAGCAACCAGGGGTCGTGGGGGTAGAAGTGCAGGTCGATCGGTTGCTCACCTCCGATAACTCCACTGCCCTACTGACGGAAACCGTGCAGCGCGTTCATGAAATTCACGCCGCCGGCCATACGTCCGCTATCTACACGAGTCGTCAGGAACTCAGTTTTGCCAATGTACAAGCTCGGCTAGACTTTGGGGAAGTCGTTTCGGCTTTGCTAATGGAGGTAATTCGGCAGTTGCCATCAGACCTCGGCTTTCTGATCAGCAAAGGCGGCATCACCTCCAATGACACCCTTAGCAAAGGCCTAGCCCTGCCTACGGCAAGATTGCTCGGTCAAGTTCTGGCAGGGGTGTCGATCGTCCGAACTCCTGAAGATCATCAATTTGCCAACCTGCCTGTGGTGCTGTTTCCAGGCAACGTGGGCGATGCCCATGCCCTCGCAACGGTGTATCAGCGCTTGAGTCAGCAGTGAGTCTTCCGGTTGGTATGGCTGTCAGACAGTTTAGGACATTGAGTTGGAAGGGGCAGGAGTTCCACCCGCGCCCCCCGTCCTAACCTATGAGGCTATGGCTATCAAGACTGCTAAGGCCAGATCGAACCCTAAAAACTCACACCTATGGCTAACGTCCAACTCCAAAAAATTACCCGTCGCTTTGGTCGGACGACGGCGATCGAAGACATCACTTTTCAGGTTCCCGATGGTCAGTTTTGGGTGCTGGTGGGCCCTTCGGGCTGCGGCAAATCCACTGTGCTGCGAACGATCGCCGGACTAGAGTCTGCGACTTCTGGTGAGTTGTACATCGGCGATCGGCTGATGAACCAGGTTCCAGCCCGCCAGCGTGACGTTGCGATGGTGTTTCAGAACTACGCCCTCTATCCCCACATGAGCGTGGCAGAAAACCTGGTTTTTGGGCTACAGATGCGTCAGGCTGATCCCCAGATCATTCGTCAACGCCTCGAAACCGTGGCAGAGATGCTGGATATTGCTCACTTGCTCGATCGCAAACCGCGTCAGCTTTCTGGAGGGCAGCAGCAGCGGGTGGCGCTGGGGCGGGCGATCGCTCGGCAACCCCAAGCGTTTCTGCTGGATGAGCCGCTTTCCAATTTGGATGCCCAACTGCGAGACGACACCCGCGCCGAACTCAAGCAACTGCACCAGCAAGTCGGCATCACCACGCTCTACGTCACCCACGATCAGGTGGAGGCCATGACTCTGGCGGATCAGATTGTGGTGCTGGATCAGGGCCAGATTCAGCAGATCGGCGACCCGCAGGCAATCTATGCCCATCCCGTCAATCGAATGGTAGCGACATTTCTGGGCAGTCCGCCGATGAATGTACTGCCGGCAAGCTTTGGGGGCACGGAGTTTCAGGTGGCGGGTCAGACTGTGCCCTGTCCAGAGGCGCTGCGATCGCGCCTTCAGCTAAACCTGGGGCAACGCTATGACCTCGGCCTTCGCCCAGAACACCTGAAAATTCTGCCCAACGGCGGTGAATTGATGGTGGAAGTGAGCCTGATTGAGCCACTGGGACGGGAAGTATTGGTGCGATCGTTGCTGCCTCAAACTGCTACGGTGATCAATCTGCTGTGCAGTCCCGATCAGGCTGTACGGGTGGGCGATCGCGTCTGGCTCGGCCTGGATTTCGATCGTCTCTTTGTGTTTGATCCATTCACGGGCCGCACCCTCCATCCCGCTCTATCGTAACGGGCATGAAGCCAACAAGCCGTAGACTAACCGCCTCCAACGATCGTCACAATCTCTAGACGATCGTTGGGTTGCAGTTCGGTGGTGTTCCAGAACTGGCGATGCAGAATCTCACCGTTGTATTCCACCACCACGAGGCGCGGATTCATGCCCAATTGTTCCAGAAAGTTCGGTAGCGAAGTACTGGAGGGACAGGTGCGCGGTTCGCCGTTGACTTGAAGCGGGATTTGATCGGACATTCTCAGCAATTTTCGAGCAGGATCTCCTGTCCATTATCTCAATTTTGAGCCCCCACCTGAGTTGTAGCTGTAGGCAGACAACTTAGGACAGTAGGTTTGAAGGGGTGTGGAGGCGTTGCTCCCAGCTAGGGGTTCCACACCCTGCACCTCGTCTTAACTTATGAGGCTATGGCTATGAAGATTCAGTGATTCACTCTTAGCAAAAAGCGATCGTCGCTTCAGGGACGATCGCTTTTTGCTAAGAGTGAATCAAGTTACCTCAGTGTTCCCAGAATCGGCGCGGGTTCTGACTTGGCAATTTGAGGAGCCAAGAAGCCCTGAGCATAGATTTGGGGATCTG
>DATNQR010000326.1:0-2659 GCA_036703905.1 Thermosynechococcaceae cyanobacterium | reverse complement strand
TTGACCGATGCGATTGCGAAGTTTCTCGATGCTAACTATCAGGGCGGTGTTGAGTGGGTTAAACCCGTTTGCCATGGGCCGAATCCGCTCATGAACAATCAGGAAACCTGGGTCTATCAAGCTGAGTTTGGTGGCGGCGGTACAGCCCTGGATATTGCTGTGATTGAGGGAGCAAACAGTCGTCAAATCTCTGTTCAAGATAGCCGAGAGTCTGGTAGTGATGCTAATGGTTGGACAGAATGGAAACCCCTTGACTAGGCTTAGGCATTTTGAGTTGAGATCAAAGTACAGGGGGCGTTGCCCCTCCCTTTTCAAGGGCTACGCCCTCAAACTCGCGCCTCATCTTCTCAGTTCAAAAATCGGCGTTGCTGAATCTAGCTTAGGACTTACACAGCGCAGCAAAACGGGGAACTAATCGCTAGAGTCAGGGTATGAATGAAGCCATCAAGATTAGCGATCGACGTTGTAAGCTGCTGGGGCTGGATGCTCCAATTCAGATCAAAATTCAAGAAGGCATTGAATCAGGACTTGAGATTGAGTTGGGCTAATTTCTCGACAGTCTGCAAATGGCGCTCGACCGCGATGTTTTCGTCCAAGTTCTTGCTGCCGTCGGCACACTTCAGCCCCCTAGTGCAAAGGCTGAAACGAACTGAGAGGAATTTCGGTAGTGCCATTTCGGAAAGGCTGGAAAATAACAAGGCATTGTCGGAAATCTTTCAGACTTAGATCGCCCGTTCGGGTTTATTTTTCTCTGTCATTCCCGAAATGGCACTACCAAAATTGGGACTGTGAAACAACACTTTTAACTCCTGAAAAGCTGTCTGCAACTGTAGTAATAGGTCACAACCTCAGCTAGACTGGCGACAGATTTAAGTCATGTCCTTGAAGCTTTCCTATGAAAACAAACTCCCAATTAGACCCAGTTGAATCAAGTCAGTCCAAATCTGACCACCACAAGTCGACTCAGGGCAATCCTGCTGTCCTGAAAACAATGTCGCTAGTGGTGACTGTGCTGAGTCTGGGTTTGGCTTTGGCAAGCTGCTCTACAACACAAACTCCGCCAGCCGCCACAAATTCCCCGGCGGCTCCTGCTGCCTCCCCATCACCTGCCCCAACCGCCTCGATCTCAGGCTCTCCACAGTCTTCACCCGTAGCAGGTGGTGACAAATCTGAGGGTACAAAAGTAGTCGAGTCTGCGATCGTCACTGACCTATCACCCAAAATTCCCAGTCCCATCACCGCCGCCGACTGTCCCAATGTGGGGAAAGTGGAGACGGGTACGACCCTCAACTGCACTGCGACTATTGCCGAAGGTACGTTCCCCGTTGTTGTGACGTTGATGGGCGAAGATGCTAATATTTCCCCTAAAAACCTTTTGAACCTGTCTGCTATAGAGCAAAAGTTGGTGGAGACGATTAAGAGCCAAAACCAGATCGACGTGCAAGCAGATTGCGGGGGCAAAGTTAAGGTGTTCAAAGACGTTGGTGAATCCTTTGAGTGCAAGATCGCTCAGCCTGATGGCAAAACGGCCACGGCAGCCGTAACGGTGACAACTCCGGAAGGTAAGGTTTCCTTTAAGGTTTTGTAGAATGATTTGTGTCAAGGGTCAGAAATGAGATCTACTCCTAAACCAGAGACCCTCAACCCATGAATTTTCCCCCAAACTGCTGGATCGATCTGTTCACCGCTCAAGCAAATGTTGCATTTCCTATAAGTTTAAAAAACTTGACTTCTTGACTTCCTCGTTGCCCGTGGGTCAAGAAGTCAAGAAATCGGCTTGCCTCCAGTTTCCTGAGTTTTCTGAAGCAATCCAGAAGCTAATTCAGGAAACTCAGGAGACCTGCCCCTCAGTCACAGGGTTAGTGACGATCGACCATATCCAGCAGGGTTTTCCAGTTTTCGGACTTTTCAGACTTGGCTCTCTCGATCGCGTCTGAAAAGTCCGAAAACTGTCCACTGTCTGCCTCATTTACAAAGCCCATGATACAAAGCGGATTGCCCTACTGCGCTCTCTACTGACCTAATTGTGTTTATACCAGGCAGTTTATAAATCAACCGATCAACGCTGGAGATCTGCTGTTCTTAATAGTTGCTGTCTTATTGGTTAAACCTCTAATACCTTTATGACTTTAGGCTATTCGAGGTTTAGCCGTTGGCGGATTTCTTCTACGCTGCGAACCTTCTCCCAGTCCACATCAGACGACTTAATCAAGTCGATCGCTAACTGTATCAAGTGCTGAGGGTAAACCCGATCGCTGGCAGGGACAGGATCAGTATTGTTGTCTCTGACTTGGCGGGCCGTATCGTTCAGCCATTCGTGCTGAGAGCGCAGTAGTTTGATATTCACCGTCGTCAATGCTTTCGCTGCTGGTTTGGTTGGAGCGCTGCTGGGCTGTGGAGTTTCGTACAAAACCTCTGGCGTGGGTGCGACGGCGCTGGGCGGCTCCGGCACGGGCGGCGCTTCGCTGGTCTTACCGAAATCACTCAGTTTCCCTAAACCCTTCATCCGGCGCGGCGCGGTCATGGCTTCAACCTCCACAACTTGACGCACTCCTTACAGAGCGAAGTATAGGCAAGTGCCCCGGTCGATCGCGGTGCATACTCCAACACTGAATGCTGCTGGGCGATTGACTCTGCCACCGGGATGTTCTCAGGGATC
>DATNQR010000325.1:0-19205 GCA_036703905.1 Thermosynechococcaceae cyanobacterium | reverse complement strand
GGCGGGCCGGATGGCCTCGTGGGCTTCCTGTGCGCCTTTGCTCTTGGTGGTGTACTGGCGCGGCTTGGGGCTGAGGTATTCACTGCCGTACATCTGCTCCACACAATCACGGGCGGCGGAAACGGCCTGCTGAGACAGGTTTACTGAGTCTGTCCGCATGTAGGTGATGTAGCCCTGCTCGTAGAGGCTCTGGGCGACACGCATGGTGTCCCGTGCTGATAGACCCAGCTTGCGGTTAGCTTCCTGTTGCAGGGTGGAGGTGGTGAAGGGCGGCGACGGCTTACGGGTAACAGGGCGTTCTTCCAGATTGCTGACTGTCCAGGTGGAGCTACCGAGGCGATCGACCAGGGCAAAGGCCTGTTCCTCGTTTAGCAATACAACATTGCGACCTGCTGTAATCTGTCCTGTCGCTTCGTCAAAATCGCTGCCCGTGGCAACCTTCACACCGCTCAAACTAACCAGACGGGCCTCAAAGGAGCTTCGAGCTTTGCTGGATTTCGAGTTCTGAGGTTCGGCAGCTTCCAAAGTAGCTTTCAAATCCCAATAGCTGCCTTGGTGAAAGGCGCGGCGCTGGCGTTCCCGTCGCACCAGCAACCGCACCGCAACGGACTGCACCCGCCCAGCAGAAAGGCCGAAGGCAATCTTTTTCCACAGCAGCGGCGAGAGGGTATATCCCACCAGACGATCGAGAATTCGGCGAGTTTCTTGGGCCCGCACCAGGCGCTCGTCCACACTGCGGCAGTTACGGATTGCTTCTTGAATGGCTTCTTCGGTGATTTCGTGAAACACCATGCGCTTGATCGGCACTTTGGGCTGGAGCAGCTGAAGCAAGTGCCAGCTAATGCTTTCGCCTTCCCGGTCTTCGTCTGTGGCCAGGATCAGTTCGTCTGCGTTTTTCAGCGCCTCCTTCAGTTCTTTGACGATCTTCTTCTTGTCCTGAGGCACAACGTAGAGCGGCTCAAAGTTGTCTTCCACGTTGACTCCCAACTGGGCCCACTTCTCCCCCTTGACGTTGGCAGGGATCTCCTTTGCAGATTGAGGCAGATCGCGCACATGGCCCATTGAGGCTGCGACGTGGTAGTCAGAAGGCAGATAGTTCCGAATTGTCCGGGCTTTGGTGGGAGACTCGACGATGACAAGCTTTGACATGGATCGTTCGCGTTAAGGGAAAGAAAGCGGTTGAACCATTGCAGGTTGAGGCGAAAAGAAGCGCTAGGTCGATCGACCGTCCGCTCCTAATCTCTACTTATAGCCAATATACGCAAACTGGGGGACTACTCGAAAGTTTCTGGAGTGCGGGTTTCTTCCCTGAGAGACCAGAAGCCAAGGAATTTTGCAGGATCTAGCTTGATAACTTCTCCTCTCTTCCTGGGTCTTTCAGCTTCCATATTTGTTTACATATTCACCACGATCGCCCTGACGGTAGGCCGCCCAATCCTGTCGTCTGCTGAAATTTAGCGGCATACTGGAAGGGCAACATCCTGATGTTCCCGTGCGATCGCGTCCCTGAGCCACTATGAAACGCAAATCTAAAAACGTCTACGACTACGAAAGAGATCCAGAGTACGTTGAGCCAGATTCGGGTGGCCCTAAGCGCAAATCTGGAAAATCTTCTGCCTTTAATGTGACTTCTCTAGCTGTGCTGGCAGGAGTGTTTATCTTAGGTGTGGGTGTGGGCGTGGGCTTTTACTCCGCCTCCAGCAGTACCATTGCCGGCAACAAAATCGACAACTCCATTCAGCTAGAGAGCCAAATTCCTGACAAAGAGTTTTGCATTCAGTATGGGGCCGCCGCAATCACCACAGATATGCGCGTGTTCGTGACGCTGAACCCCTTTAGCGTGTTTGTCTCCCAACCTACCACTCGCCCTGGCTGCGTCATGCGGGCCAGCAATTGGACGGTGCTGGAGCAACGCGGCTTGCTGAAGTCCGATCAGATTCGGGACTGCAAGGATCGGCTCAACACCTTTGGCTTTACGGGGTCGCTGGCAAACTCTCCCCAGATCGACTGCATCTACCAGAACAACGCCGCCCAAAATCTATTTCTCCCCCCTGGCACGAATACTCAGTCGGATAACGATCGATTCAAGTAATCTTCCCAGGTCTACTCGTCTTGAGCGATGACCCAGGGAGTAATCTACAGCACCTTCCAGCCTAGAGAAATCAACACGAGGTGTAGGCTGTGGCGGTGGTGAGGGAGGAGGCAGCGATCGAATCACTTATCCTTAAGCGATTCTGCCCAGTCACCTCAGCAAACCTTCAGCACAAACGATTACAGGCTGATGCAGGTATCCGATCTGAAAGAGATGTTATGAAGTGCCTGAGCTTACTGGTGACGATCGAGTAAGTACAGTACAAAAAATTGGCGGCATTCCCACCAGACTGAACAGTGGAATGGCCGCCAATTTTGCCTAAATTTTCACTCGTAGCCCGACACCGCAAAGTTAGGGCGAAGATTCATTCGGACTGGGAACTACCGCCGGACTTCTCGCTGGACGAGCCGAAGATTTTGGGGGCAGGGTTACCAACGGCTCATCTAAAGCTACCAGCAAAGGCTCAGAGGGGCTAGATTGCTGAGCAGCAGGCTGGCTTCGAGGAGACTGAGCTACCTGAGGAAGTGGAGATTGTCCCGGCAGCACAAGCGCCAGCGCACCCACAAACAGAGCGGCGATCGCTGCGGCTCCGCCCCAAACCAGGGAAAGCTTTGGCTTGCGCTCCACCTGAGCGAAGACCTGATCTACCGTCTGCTGCACCGATCGCTCTGGTGCAGGAACCGGCAAACCTTGGAGTCCCTGACGCAGCTTCAGCAGACGGTTGTGGAGGCGTTGCACCCCCATATCAGTTGCCAGCCAGTTCTCGACCTGCCTACGCTCTGCTGCCGTCACCTCGCCATCTAAGTAGGCACTCAGCAGTTCAAATCGATCTCGCTGCAACTCGTTGGGCGCACCGGGAGTTGCAGGGTTCGTTGAAGCGGACTGATGTTTGTTGAAAGCGTTAAGTTCAGAGTTCATTTCAGCAGTACTTCAAGGTGAGAGAATGCACCCAGGCATTCGGTTCAAGTCAGCGCTATGGCGAATCAGCTTAGCCCAGTTCACTCTAATTATGCCGAAACTTTCACATTTCTGACCGTTAACTAGAGCGCCAGAAGGCTGAACTTCTAGTTGCCATCAAGATAGTTCTGTAGCTGGGACTGCAACCGCAGCCTAGCTCTGGCAATCCGAGATTTGACGGTTCCCAGAGAAACTCCGGTTATTTCAGCAATTTCTTCGTAGGCCATGCCTTGGATCTCCCGCAGGACGATCGTCGTGCGGAAAACTTCAGGCAGGTCAGCAATTGCTGACCTCAACTGATCATAAAATTCCTGCGTTGTCAAAGCTTCGTCCGGCCCTGGAGCATCCGCGGCAATTTCCCAGTCCATTTCGCCATCATCCAACGATAACCGAGCATCCAGCGAGAGCGGCGGACTAGTGCGCTTGCGCTTCCGTAGCTCGTCGTAAAACAAATTAGTAGCAATTCGGCTCAACCAGCCCCGAAACTTCTCTGGCTCATTCAGTCGCTTGACGTTTCGGTAGACGCGAATCCAGACCTCTTGGGCCAGGTCAGCCCGATCAGACCAATCGGGAGCCAGATGATACAACACCTTTTCCACATGGGACTGATAGCGCCGCATCAGTTCAGAGAAGGCCGCCTTATCGGGGCGATTCTCCATTTGACATTGCAGCACGAGATCGTAGTTCGAGAGTTTTTCAGCTTGCACTGGCACTGGAGCGACCGTTGCCTCAACCGTTGACCAGGAAAGGGAGAGGGACTGATTCATGGAGAGAAGCCTTAATTCCTTTCTCCACAGACGCACCGACTTTCCCTAAAGTTCCTGCTTGCTTACGGTAAATCCTTGACGTTACTTTCAGCAATTGACTCTAATCGATCGTTACATGAGTAGGGGAAAGGGTGAGACCGTACCCACCCTGCTCAATCAATCCCTGCTGTGCGATCAAAAGCCCTTAGAGCTTAACTTCAATATCTACACCCGCCGGCAAATCGAGCTTCATCAGTGCGTCGATCGTCTTGGAGGAGGGCTGGTGGATGTCGATAATCCGATGGTGAGTGCGGGTTTCAAAATGCTCACGGGAATCCTTGTCTACGTGGGGCGATCGCAGAACGCAATAGATGCGACGGCGAGTTGGCAGGGGGATTGGACCGATCGCAGTGGCATTGGTACGTTTAGCGGTTTCAACAATCTTCTCGCAGGAGGTGTCCAGCAGACGACGATCGAACGCCTTCAGCCGAATCCGAATTTTTTGCTGTTGAATCGTTGCCATAGGTCTCTCTAGATATTCTATCAGTTGTCGAGGTTCAGAAAATAAAACTGGCAGTTAGGTCAATGACCAGAGTGCCAGTTTAAGGTGTCGTTCTCAGGAATCAAAAGAAGGCCATCATCAACCAAGTTTTAAGCTAATTGATGATGACCTAAGTCAAAAACCGAGCCTACTTGAGGATTTTAGCGACTACGCCTGCACCCACTGTGCGGCCACCCTCACGGATGGCAAAGCGCATTCCCTGCTCAATGGCGATCGGGTTAATCAGTTCCACTGTCATCTTGATCCGATCTCCAGGCATGACCATTTCGGCTTCGCCGCCTTCGTCAGTGGTGAAGTTACTGATAGTTCCAGTTACGTCTGTCGTCCGCACATAGAACTGCGGCCGGTAGCCAGGAAAGAACGGAGTGTGACGACCACCTTCTTCTTTTTTGAGGATATATACCTCAGATTCAAAAGTGGTGTGAGGCTTGATGGAGCCGGGCTTCGCCAGCACCATGCCCCGCTCAATGTCATCTTTCTGAATCCCTCGCAGCAGAACTCCTGCATTATCGCCGGCCATTCCTTCGTCTAGGCTCTTCTTGAACATCTCAATCCCGGTCACGGTACTCTTGCGAGTATCGCGAATGCCGACAATTTCGACTTCATCTTGAACCTTGACTTTGCCCCGCTCAATGCGACCCGTGGCAACCGTGCCCCGACCCGTGATCGAAAAGACATCTTCCACTGCCATCAGGAAGGGGCGATCAACTGCCCGTTCTGGCGTTTCAATGTACTCATCCACTGCATCCATCAGCTTGTAGATCGCGTCCACCCACTCGTTTTCACCCTTTTTGGTCTTGGGATTAGCGGTCATTACTTCCAAAGCTTGCAGTGCCGAGCCAGCGACGATGGGAATTTCGTCACCAGGGAAGTCGTAGGAGCTGAGGAGTTCTTGCACTTCCAGTTCCACCAGCTCCAACAGTTCGTCGTCATCAACCATATCTTTCTTGTTCAGAAAGACGACTAAACGGGGAACGCCAACCTGCCGCGCTAGCAGAATGTGTTCACGGGTTTGAGGCATGGGGCCATCTGCGGCCGAAACCACCAGAATGCCGCCGTCCATCTGGGCTGCGCCCGTGATCATGTTCTTCACATAGTCAGCATGACCAGGACAGTCCACGTGAGCGTAGTGACGATTTTCCGTCTCATACTCTACGTGAGCGGTATTGATCGTGATTCCCCGTGCTTTCTCTTCGGGAGCCGCATCAATCTCATCATACTTTCGAGCAGTTGCCTGACCAAGGGCTGACAGCGTCATCGTGATTGCCGCTGTCAGGGTTGTTTTGCAGTGGTCAACGTGACCGATCGTACCAATGTTGACGTGGGGTTTATTCCGTTCAAACTTTGCGCGTGCCATGATACCTGTTCCTCTTCCTGATTATCCGTTCCCTTTGTTCTTCGCGATGATGGCCTCAGATTCGTTCCGGGGCACCTCATCGTAGGTGCTAAACTCCATCGAGAAAATTCCCCGGCCTTGAGTTTTCGTTCGGATATCAGTAGCATATCCGAACATCTTTGCCAATGGAACTTTGGCAGTCACCTTAGCGATGCCGCTCTCGTTGTCTTGCCCTTCGATCTGCCCTCTGCGCGAGTTGAGATCACCAATCACGTTGCCAATGAAGTCGTCGGGCACTTCCACTTCCACTTTCATCATGGGTTCTAGCAGAACGGGAGAAGCCTTCATTACAGCTTCCTTGATGGCCATAGAGCCAGCAATTTTGAAAGCCATTTCTGACGAGTCCACGTCGTGGTAGGAGCCATCCACTAGCGTTGCCTTGACATCGATCATCGGATATCCCGCCAAAATGCCAGACTCACAGGCCTCTCGCATTCCCTGCTCTGCGGGGCCAACGTACTCTTTGGGTACAGAACCACCGACGATCTTAGAGACAAACTCGAAGCCTGTTCCCTGTTCACCCGGTTCCAGTTCGATCACAACGTGACCAAACTGACCCTTGCCGCCGCTTTGACGCACAAATCGACCTTCTGCCCGAACGGCCTTGCGAACCGTCTCACGATAGGCTACCTGGGGCGCACCAACGTTGGCTTCCACCTTAAACTCACGCAGCATTCGATCAACGAGAATCTCTAGGTGAAGTTCACCCATCCCTCTGATCACCGTCTGGTTCGTTTCATGGTCAACACTGACGCGGAAGGTTGGATCTTCCTCCGACAAAGCTTTGAGGGCTTTAGAGAGTTTCTCCATGTCCTGCTTAGTTTTCGGCTCTACAGCCACTGAGATCACAGGTTCAGGGATGAACAGAGATTCCAGAACGATCGGAGAGCCTTCCTCGCAGATGGTGTCTCCCGTCAGCGTGTCGCTCAGACCCGGAACCGCGCCCAGATCTCCAGCCCGCAGTTCATCCACGTCAATGCGATCGTCAGCCTTCAAGACAATCAAGCGAGAGATCCGCTCTTTTTTGCCCTTAGATGAGTTGAGAACATAGGTTCCCTTCTTCAGGACACCGGAGTAAACCCGCACAAAGGTCAAGCGACCAACAAACTTGTCCGCCATCACCTTGAAAGCTAGGGCTGCGACAGGGGCATTGTCATCAGGGCGGCGCTCCGCAGTGCTGCCATCGGGAAGCAGACCTTGAATTGGAGGCACATCGCTCGGAGCAGGCAGATAGTCAATCACCCCATCCAGCATGAGTTGAACGCCCTTATTCTTAAAGGCAGAACCGCACAGCAGGGGAACGATCGTGCCAGCAATTGTGCCTTTCCGCAAAGCCGTTTTAATCTCAGCTTCCGTCAGGTCTACTCCTTCCAGATATTTCTCTGTCAGAGCATCATCTGTCTCAGCCACCGACTCTATCAGCTTAAGGCGGTACTCTTCAGCCAATTCTTGAACATCGTCAGGAATGGCTACTTCTTCGATATCGGTTCCCAAATCGTTGTTGTAGATGTAGGCCTTCATGCCGACTAAATCGACGATGCCCTTAAAGTTTTCTTCTGCACCAATTGGAAGCTGAATGGGAACTGCATTAGCTTTCAAGCGATCGCGAATTTGAGCATAAACCTTGTAAAAGTTTGCGCCCGTTCGATCCATCTTGTTGATGAAAACCACACGGGGAACTTTGTAGCGATCGGCTTGTCGCCACACGGTTTCAGACTGGGGTTGAACACCACCGACTGAACAAAACACGGCAATCACACCATCCAGAACTCGCATGGAGCGCTCGACTTCAATTGTGAAATCTACGTGTCCAGGCGTGTCGATAATGTTGATCTGGTAATCCTTCCAACTGGTGCTGATAGCAGCAGCCGTGATGGTGATGCCCCGTTCCCGCTCCTGCTCCATCCAGTCGGTGGTAGCGGTTCCTTCATGAACCTCACCAATCTTGTGAACCACGCCGGAGTAAAACAGAATCCGCTCCGTGGTAGTTGTCTTGCCTGCATCAATGTGAGCAGCAATTCCGATATTACGAACCCGTTCAAGCGGGACGGTACGTGGCACAGCGACCTCCTTCTCTGCCTCAGACTATTTGAAATTTTTACTGACTCTGTTAAGATTCTATACTTTTTGGAGGTGATGCGTCTGGACTAGAGCAACTCGCCCCGTAGAAATCTTAGTAGCGATAGTGGGCAAAGGCTTTGTTTGCTTCTGCCATCCGATGGGTTTCCTCTCGCTTGCGAATTGCGTTACCCGTCTCATTAGAAGCGTCCAGCAATTCATTCGCTAATTTGCTGGCCATGGTTTTGCCGGGACGCTGACGCGAGAACTGAATCAGCCAGCGCAACGCCAGTGCCACACCTCGCTCTGAGCGAACTTCCATAGGTACTTGATAGGTCGCACCCCCCACGCGACGGGCTTTAACTTCCACAAGGGGAGTTGCATTTTTCACAGCCCGCTCAAACACCTCGATCGGATCACCACCTGTGCGTTGAGAGATCGTGTCGAACGCATCATAAATGATGCCTGTGGCGATCGACTTCTTACCACTCCGCATGATCCGCCGCACCATCATGGTTACAAGACGAGAGTTGTGAACGGAGTCTGGAGGAATAGGGCGCTTGGGGACGGTAGTACGACGAGACATAGAAAAGTTCCGATGAAGGTTGAGAAAATTGTGTGATGGGTAAAAATCTTAGCGTAGCGAGCTTGGCAATTGCTGAATTAAGTTACCGTCACAGTTCACCAACTGATCTCTTACAGGCTAAGAGAAGAGTGGAAAGTTTGATCGCTTAAACAATCTACCTAAATTCAGGCTACCTGGCTTTAGGCTATTTAGCGCTAACCTATTTAGCTTTAGGGCGCTTCGCTCCGTACTTGGAGCGAGCCTTCTTGCGGTCTTTCACTCCAGCAGTATCCAAAGTTCCGCGAATAATGTGGTAACGAACACCAGGCAAATCCTTGACCCGTCCTCCCCGAATCATCACAACAGAGTGTTCTTGCAAGTTGTGACCGATTCCTGGAATGTAGGCAGTGACTTCAAAGCCAGAAGTCAATCGCACCCTCGCAACCTTACGCAAGGCGGAATTGGGCTTTTTAGGAGTAGTTGTGTAAACCCGTGTGCAGACACCACGACGCTGGGGGCAACTCTTCAGAGCCGGAGACTTCGTTTTTCTTTGAGTAGCTTGACGTTCGCTGCGAATGAGTTGCTGAATTGTGGGCATAGGAGACGGGCAGGTCGGTTTTCTAGGTTTCCAAACGCCTATCGTATCAATCTCGGAGGAAATTTGTCAAACGAATCGATTGCATTGCCTTCTGCGTATTCTACTGCCTATTCGCCATCCGCTCAAAACCCGCTCCCTCTGGACTTCTCACTGAGCTGATGCTCCTGCGGAGAGGCCAGAGTGAAGGAATTCCCGCAGCCGCAGGTTTGAGCAACTCTAGGGTTGTCAAAGCGAAACCCGCCGCCCATCAAATCTTCTGAGTAATCTACCCGCAAGCCTTCAACACTTGCCTGGGTGACCGCATCAATCGCTACTTGAAGCTCACTGCACTCGTAAACTCGATCGTCCTCACGAACCGCTTCCACAAAGTTCAGCGCATAAAGAGAACCCAGACACCCTGCTGGCAACACTTCCAGGCGGAGAACCAAGTTTGAGTCACTGACTCGCTTTCTTAATCGCAGGATCTCGGCAATGGCTGTGGGACTAATCTGAATCATTTCAAGGGACTTTTGTCTATTCTGAAATGATCCTACAGCAGGGTGGAGCACAGATTCTTGAAGGAAGCTTAGGCCTGAGTTCGAGCGTAATCATCCTGGAAGCGAATAATGTCATCTTCACCTAGGTACTCGCCGTTCTGAACTTCAATCAGGATGAGCGGAATGACTCCAGGGTTTTCCAAGCGGTGAGGGGTGCATTGGGGCACATAGGTAGATTGGTTGCTGCCCAAGATGTGTTCTGCTTCGCCGCAGACAACCCGGGCGGTTCCCGAAACCACGATCCAGTGTTCGCTGCGGTGATGGTGCATCTGTAAGCTGAGACGATGACCTGGCTTCACCTCGATCCGCTTGATTTTGTAGCCCTTGCCGTCTTCGAGAACGGTGAAGGAACCCCACGGTCTCGCCTCAGTTGGACATAGCGACAGAGGGGCAGTGACGATCGAGGAGGACGCAGAAATTGAAGTAAGTTCCTGAAGTTGAGCCATGATTTTTCTCTTGCTAGGTCTGAGCGATTTGCTACGATTCAATTTCAACAGAATCAACTTTGACTAAATTATCTGACTAACCAATTAATTGCGATTAACCCAGTGTCCATTCAGTACTACCGATCCCTATTGCCTATCAAGTATGGACAAAACTGCTGACATCACCGCAATTAACCCTAACAAATCTTTAGTCTGTGTCTGGATATTGCACCAAGAGGCACAGAATCTCTACAAATTCTTCATCTAGCGGAGAACTGCTTTAACCTCGCTTAAAGCTTGACTCGTGTCAACCAGGACAGACACCGTAGATTTACGGAATGGGCTGAAGAAAGATGCCGATGCCGTTGTGAACTCTGGCAGAGGAACGTGGAGATCGATCAACCACTTGACCGCCTAAAAACAGCGATGTTGAGCTACCTCCATCCAGATTGAGAGCCTCGATCGCGCCTACCTGCTGCATGATTTGAGCTAATTCTGTCAAGCTGGGGCCCGGCCCAGTCTGGCGATCGTGAACCGTTAGAAGCAGCAGAGTTCCAGTAGCGGTGCGCCCAATCGCGCTGCGGCTGGCTCGTTCTGTTGTGAAGGCGCTGCTGAATCCCTCAGCCTTGGCATCCAGCACAATTTGCTTGTTCTTAAGGAGAAGCGGCCCAGCGGCTAGGATTTGAGGATAGCGCTGAAATTCTGCGGGGGTGGTGGCGCTTTCGATTTGCAACGTTGAGCCGATCGCTAAACCACTGAGGGCTGCTGGATTTGATCGCGCCACTAGCAAGTAGCCGTTAGCTGGAATCGGAATCGCAGTTCCAAGCTTTACCGATTGCTGACTGACTACCTGACCTGCCTGTACCGAGATCGCCACTTCTCCATCGCTCAAAACCGTGTACCTCTGCCCCCAAGACGACGTGTAGCGGGCGATCCCCGGCTGAATATAGGCGCTGTTGAGATGAGTGAGGGCTAGGCGTTGACCAGAAGCTGTGACGATCGTTTCCTCTAGGCGAAGCCGATCAAACAGCGTTTCTCCGGCGGAGTTCCAGGCGATCGCGCCCCGGTTGAGAATGGGCCCAGAAATCCAGCGATCGTCTAGGCGCACGGCTCCCAGGGGTAATTGATTGTTGCGATTAAAGAATCCCCCATTGATCGCGGCGGCGACTTGGTTCTGCTTGGCTGTTTGGGTGAGCGGTGCAGTTCCAGCCAGATCAGCTTGATTTGGCAAGATAGGCTTGATTTTGATCTCCGGCTGACGCGGATTTACCTCTAACCAGCCGACGGGGAACCGATCACTGCCCAAGCTGACAGTCTGTTGTCGCCAGCGTAACCCAGGGGCCAAGGCAATGGTGCGATCGAGGAGTGCATCGGAGCGCAGATCAATAATCAAGCGGTTGGGACTGGGCAAGCTCCAGATGCGCGCCGGCAGGTTGCTGGTTAAGTTTAGTATAGTCGAGTTGCCGCTACCTGGCGTCACGCTTAAGGACTTTATTGAGCGAGTGGGGTCAATTTTGAGGCTGTTTCCAGTCAGGGTGGAACCGCTCTGAGCCTGAAGGACAAGGTTAAGGGTTTGCCCTTGCTGCAACCTTTGCCAGGCGGCGGGGCGATCGAGTTCCAGCACCAGACGATCACCCCACGACTGCCGACTGTAGCGAACAGACAGCACTTTAGCCGGAGGTGTGGAGAGATTCAAAACAGATCCCTGGGCTTGAAGTTTCCAGCCCGACTGTTCTGCTAGATCTGTGATGTCCAGATAGCGCTGGTTGGCGATGCGTCGCGTGGCAAGCGGCACTGGCTGAGAAAACCACTGCACAGGTTGTTTTGCTGCGTCCTCAGTGTTCAGCAACTCCAGTCCGATCGCCTGCGCCAGCCCAAAGTCGCTGATCCCCGTCCGCAGACCGCCGGAATTTCTGGGATCATTCCACTGCACCCAGTTCACTCTCAGGGGTTGCCCATTCAGCGTGAGGCGATCGCCCCCCGGTGTTGCGACCTGAGACACTTGGGCCAAGTGCAAACGGCTGGCAGGAGCGATCCGAGCATCTGCCCCAGCTACTGGGTTCAACCCTAGTACCAGTGCCACGAATGGCAGCAGGGCGATCGGGTGACGGACAAGAGGAGATAGAGACAGACGTAGCTTGGCTTTCAGCATGGTGATTGATTGGGCAGAATTGTGAGTTCAGTGACGGCTGTTTTTCCGCACTAGAGCCACGATTATTCCGAAGCCTGACCATTCCAGAGAGAATATTGGCTGACCTATCGCCGGAGCAAACCAGACGCATGAACCGGGGAATTGACGATCGCAGCGATTTTTACCCATTAGGTGTGACGTTCTATGAACTGCTGATTGGGCAACTTCCGTTTGTGACCAATGATCCGTTGATACTGATTCATTTCCACATTGCCAAGCATCCTGCCAGCGCTCACAGCCTAAATCCTGGGATTCTTCCCGTGTTGTTTGCGATCGTCAGGAAGCTAATGGCGAAGAATGCTGAAGACCGCACTCGCAGAATTAGCGTCGTGAGCCAGCGACTGAGGGAAGAGTGACAAAATTTACAACAGTCTCAACTCTCTGCTTCACCCCGCAGCCAACCAGACACTAGCTCTGGCTGGTTTTTGGTAGCGAAGACGCGAACCGCGTGGTAGGTAATTTTCTCTCGCAGTCGGTAAACTTGCTTGACTGGGATGTTGAGCGCTTGGGCGATTGCTTCCTGAGTTTGACCCTGAAGGTACAGCCGCAGCCACTCTGCTGCCACTGGATCGACCGTAGTTTCTAAATACGCCTCAAATTTACGCTGCACTGAAGCCCGCATTTCCTGCAATTCGGCAGCACTTTGTTCTTCCTGGTAGCGCAAGACTGCCTGCGTATCCAATAAGCTCACCGATCCTTCGGAATCGTCCGGGGCAATCTCTTCAGATACCAGCCGAATGAAGTCTTTGGCCGGAACCTGAGTCATGCCGCCGCGCTGCGATCGGCGCAGGTAGTTGACGAAGCGATAGGACAGCAACGGCTGATTGCGAATTGGTCGCAGACAGTATTCTTCAGTGCTGGCCAGCAAGAGCGCATTCCGCAGTCGGGAATTTTGCGTACACTGGGCAATCCAGCCGACTTGCTGCTGGAGGTAGGTATCGTTTTGCAGAAGCTCCTGCACCACTTCCTGGAGCACCTCCACGACGCTACGCTGGCGATCGCGAGATAGGGCAATCCAGGTTTTGATCTTGTTGCGAATCAGAAATAAACTGCTGAGGCGTTGGATTAGCTGGCGGTAGGCGTGATTGGGCCCTGCATCCAGATAGCGCTCCCGCAGAATCCGATAGCGGTAATCCATTGCTTGCTCGGTAACCGATCGCAAGGCAGGATCAAGCGTGTCTAAGCGGGCCCGATCTCTCCCCAGCAGCCAAGACATAATGCTCTCCTGCGTCTCCGGTTTGTGGTGGGGCAATTCTTTGTGGAGCCGCGATCGCCACCGATCTGCTAGTTCTTCAGCTAACGCCATGAACTTTTCCAGCCTTTTTTATATCATTCCTCCCCTAGAGTTTGCCTTACCTTGCCGCTTTACGCGCCACCCGCACGGGTCATGTCTAGCAGGCAAGACGGCTCAAGCTGGCTCCTAGCGCTGCTGAACCTGGCTCAAGGCCGGATAACTCTTCCCTAGATTGTGCTTATTGTATTTCACCTAGACTGGATTTCACCTGGACTAGGTTTCACTATTGCAACGATAGTTTAGTCAGAGGTTTTGGTGCTGCTGAGGGTATGGCTTGTAGGTGTCGATCGATTCAATCCCACCTATCAACACAATGCTCCTTTCAGAAAGCGTTGTCGTTTATACACTCGCTGCCTTCTCATCCCTTTACGCTGGGCGGGATGTGATGAAGGAACTTTTTCCTAGGGAACCTTCCACGGCGACAGCTTGTATGGCTGTAGACAGACAACTTAGGACATTGCGGTATCAAACTTGGCGGTATTGAGGAGTTGAAGAGCAAAGAGTTATTTCTCTTTCTGTCCCTTGGTCGTCCCAATCGCGGTAAATCAACTGGAGCAGCTTTATGTCATCCACACCCCAGACTCACGAAGCAACGGCAGAGATTGTCCTGCTCCCGCCTGCTCAACGAGGACTTTCCTATGAACAGATGATTCTCTGTGCCGCCGCGATCGGGCTGGGAGGTGGATTGGTTGCCACTGCCTACTATTACCTGATTGAAACGTCCTTCTACCTGGTTTGGCATACGCTTCCTGAATTGCTAGCGCGGTTTTTCTCAGACAACTTTCCGATCTGGAACTATGTTTGGATCGTCACGACATTGGGCGGCTTGCTAGTGGGACTGACGCTCTATTGGATGGGGCTTCCAGGAGAAGTGGCGTTTGTTGTGGACAAAGTGCATGATCCGGGACGGATTGACATTAAGCAGACTCCAGCGATGCTGATTGCTTCGCTGTTCTCGATCGTTGCTGGGGGCAGTGCCGGCCCAGAAGCCCCACTCGTGCAGGTGAATGGCAGTTTGGGCGGCTGGATTGCAAGCAAGCTATCTCTGGATTGGCACACCACCCGAATTCTGACCTTCTGCGGTATGGCAGCGGCTTTGGGGGCATTTTTTGGTGCACCTCTGGGTGGGGCGCTGTTTGCGCTGGAAATTCCCCATCGCCGGGGACTGGAGTACTATGAGGCGCTGATCCCAGCAACGCTGGCGGCGGTTCTCAGTTTCGCGATGTTCCGGCTAACTACGGGCTTATCGATCGGTGGAATGTACCATTTCACAGCCATTCCGCCCCTAACGCTGATGACCCTGGCAGAGGGGGCGGCCTTGGGAATGGTTGGAGCAGCAGTGGCAGCTTTGTTTGTGCTGATCTTCCGGGCGGTTGGGCTGGTGACTCAGCACCTGGAACACCACATCGTTTTGCTGGCAACGCTAGGCGGCTTGTCGATCGGCTTAATCGCTCTGGCTTTCCCTCAAACGCTTTTCTTTGGAGAGAAAGAAATCGAAAACATCATTGAGAACGGCTCCACCTACGGAGTTACGCTGCTGCTGTTGATCGGGCTAGCCAAGATGCTGGCGATTAGCTGCACCCTACATGCTGGTTTTCGAGGCGGATTTATCTTTCCGTTGTTTTACATTGGGGCAGCGGTGGGGTTAGCGATCGCCCTGGGCATTCCCCAGATTCATCCCACGATCGGCATGATTTGCATGATGGCGGCGGTGAATGTGGCAATTACCAAAACTCCTATCAGCACCACGGTGATCCTCAGCGTCCTATCGGATACTGCGATGGTTCCGGTGATTGTGATTGCCAGTTTGACCAGTTTCCTGCTGACGCTCAACCTGAACATGATCAAAACTCAGCGATCGCGGATGCAGCCTAAACCGCAGGATCGCCCCAGTTTCACCCCAGAGCTTCAACCCCAAAGCTGAATATGTACGTGGTGTGTGGGAAATGGACTCCAGAGCCGTCCATTTTCCATTTCTCTATCAGAGTCAGGTGGCAGGGTTTTGGGTCGTTGCTGAGAGCTGAAGATAACTCTCATTCTCAGCCCTTGTGTAGCTGGGAGGCTCGAATGGCGGATCAAGCGAGTTAGTGGTTGCGTTTGGCGCAGACGTGGCGTTAGAAAGCGGCAAACTCTATACTCGCGTGGGCGAGAACCTTCCCTCCCTCAAAGTCTCGTCGTTCATCCCTGCCTTCAGCAACGCCAGAAAATTCAGGCTTCTGTCCTCTCAGTGCTGCTGAAAATCCCAGTAGGATTGAGCAAGAAGGATTGAGCGAGATCTGTTGGAGGTTTATTGCGGTTCGCGGCAAGAACGTGAGCTTCTAAACGAGGTAGGGAGCCTGAACTACTTCAGCTCCTACTGAACTCAGGCTTAGGATCTGAATAGAATTCGCTACGATCGCTCCTTGCCTTCTCGATCGCAAAACTATAGAAAACAGATATAGAAAATAAGGCAGGTTAAGCATGGAAGCCCAACTGGAAATCGCAGCAGAAACTGACCCGCACCAATCGGATCAGGTGGTCGATCGCTTTCGACAGTTGCAAGCGCATTTGCGCGCTCGCTGGGCCTCAGTGGAAATTTTTGATAGTAGTGATGCCGATATTGTGGTTGTGCCTTCCCTCAGCCTGGATCAGCATGAACTGCTGAAGATTGAGGGCGTCCATCACTACGAAGAACGGCTGCTGTTCTCTCTTATTCGCCTGTGGAATCCCCGTACTCGCTTGGTCTATATCACCTCACAGCCGATCCACCCCAGCGTCATTGACTATTACCTGCAATTGCTGCCGGGAATTCCTTTTTCCCACGCCCGCGATCGCCTGCTGCTGCTGTCTACCTACGACTCATCCTATACCTCCCTTAGCCAGAAGATCCTCGATCGACCCCGCCTGATCGAACGCATCCGTCAAGCTGTGCAGCCCGATCGGGCCTACATGATTTGCTACAACTCCACCGAAGCCGAGCGCCAGCTAGCGGTGCAGATCGGCATCCCGCTTTATGCACTTGATCCTGACTTGCTCAAGTGGGGAACCAAGAGCGGCAGTCGGCGGATTTTTGCCGAAGCAGGCGTACCCCACCCCGATGGCAGCGACGAAGTGTGGAGCGCCGACGATTTAGCGATCGCGGCGGCGGAACTGTGGGAGCGTCAACCGCAACTGCGTCGCATGGTGATCAAGCTGAACGAGGGATTTTCGGGGGAAGGCAACGCCATGCTGGATCTGCGCCCGATCCAGAAAGTGGCCCCCGGTGCAGCGAGTTCAGGCGATCGCATCCAAACCCTGCGACAACACTTCGAGACGCTGCGGTTTGAGTCGAAGCACGAAACCTGGGAACACTTCAGCAGCCGCATTTCCGAACTGGGGGCGATCGCAGAATCTTTTCTGGAAGGCGAGAAACGATCGCCTAGTGTCCAGGGTCGAATCACGCCTACGGGCGACGTAGAAATTCTCTCAACCCACGACCAGATTTTGGGCGGGCCTGGCGGTCAGATTTACCTGGGCTGTCGCTTTCCTGCGGCTGAGGCTTACCGTCTGAACCTGCAAGATCTGGGGCTGCGAGTGGGCAAAAATCTGGCAGAGAAAGGCGCGATCGAGCGCTTTGGCGTAGATTTTGTGGCTGTCCACCAGCCCAATCAGGACGGGCCAGAGTGGGATTTGCAAGCGATCGAAATCAACCTCCGCAAAGGCGGCACAACCCATCCATTTATGTCCCTCAAGTTCCTTACCAACGGACGCTACGACCTCAGCAGTGGTGCGTTCTATAGCCAGCAAGGTCGGGCAAAATACTACATCGCCACCGACAACCTCCAAAAAGAACACTATCAAGGTCTACTGCCCAACGACCTGATGGATATTATTGCCCTGCATCGGCTTCACTTTGACACTGGAACCGAGACGGGTAGCGTGTTTCATTTGATGGGCTGCCTCTCAGAGTTCGGCAAGCTAGGCGTAACCTGCATTGGCAACTCCATGCAGCAAGCTGAGGATATTTACCACAAGCTGAACAAAGCGCTGGATGAGGAAACGCGATCGGCTGGCGATTCTTTACCCACAGTCAGCATTTCCCCGATGAGCTGGAGCAGTAGTTAACTGCTAAGTTGCAGGGTGTTGCCCCACACCCCCTGCAAGCCCAATGTCCTAAACTGTCTACAGCTACATCCTCTCGGAATCATACTCACAGCGCATTATCTTTAAAGAAGATCCTCCTATTTTGTTCCTCCCGCGTCTGGTTAGGGAAAGTTAGAGGTGGGTGTGTTTATATCAGTTCACAATGACCGTGGATTTCGGCAATTTAACCAATTCTTCGCGTTTAAGCTTGTTAACTTCAGCAAGTCTTCAAGCAATTTCCAGCAGGAACTCTGCTGTTTTTTCCTGTTTCTACTCAGATAATGAAAGTAGGGTCGCGATCTCGGCGATCGAAACTAGAGCGAGTCAAGCTGCATGAGCTACTGCTTAAATCCAGTCTGTCCCCATCCCCAGAATGCAGCCCAGTGCGAGGTATGTGCAGCCTGTGGTTCCAAGCTGTTGCTGCGCGATCGCTACCGAGTGATTCAGGCCCTCGGCCAGGGTGGCTTTGGCGCAACGTTTCTGGCGATCGACGAGTCGCTGCCCGGTCAGCCCAACTGCGTCATTAAGCAGCTTCGCCCCAGCACCGCCGCCCCTCATATCCTGCAAATGGCGCGGGAGTTGTTTGAGCGTGAAGCCCAAACGCTAGGGCGCATTGGTAATCATCCCCAAGTTCCTCGCCTGTTGGACTACTTCGAGGTCAATCAGGAATTTTACCTCGTGCAGGAATACGTGAGCGGTTCTACCCTCCAGCAAGAGGTTAAGCGCTCTGGGCCGTTGAGCGAACTGGGCGTGAAGCATTTCCTCAGCGAAGTTCTGCCCGTGCTGGAATACATTCACAGCAACCGAGTCATCCACCGGGACATCAAGCCTGCTAACATGATTCGCCGCGCTCAGGATGGAAAACTAGTGCTGATTGACTTTGGAGCAGTGAAGCACCAGACCGCTCAATCTCAAGAAGCTTCAGATCAAACGGCACTGACGGCCTACGCGATCGGCACTCCGGGCTTTGCGCCTCCTGAACAAATGGCCATGCGCCCAGTTCCCGCCAGCGACATCTACGCTTTGGGTGTCACCTGCATTTATTTACTGACAGGAAAATCCCCTAAGGATCTCGACTACGACCCTGCCACTGGAGAATTGATGTGGCAGAAGTACATTCACATCAGTGACCACTTTGATGGGGTGCTGAAGAAAATGCTGGAGATCTCCGTGCGCCATCGCTATCAGTCCGCTAGCGAGATCTTCCGAGCGCTGGATTTGGAGCCGTATTTAGATAGTCTGTCCAGTAGCATGGTGTCGTCCCAGCGATCGACCCTGCGGAACCCGAACAGTCGGTCTGATCCGGGAGATTCTCAGGGTGTGCCTTCCTCTCCCGCTGCCCGCGCCGCTATGGCCATTCGGGCCCGGCAGCAGTCGAGATCTGAATCCACCAGCCTGCAATCCGGTTTAGCCCGTCACCGAGTTTTGGAATCGCGATCGGGTATGAGCGCCGCCTTAAGAACAAAAGATTCGGCCGGGAAGCGCAAAGACAACTCGGCGGGTAAGACTAAACCGCCCGCTCGCCTGGATGCAGATGGGCTACAGGCGTACTACACCAAAGGCAAGCGCGACTTTGCCTCCCACGACCTCAACTCCCTCAGCTTGCCCAAGGCTAACCTATCGGGCGCAGTGTTTCATCAAGCCAACCTGAGCAAGATCAACTTGCAGGGAGCGAACCTGTTTA
>DATNQR010000324.1:0-2629 GCA_036703905.1 Thermosynechococcaceae cyanobacterium | reverse complement strand
ACTGAGTGTGTTGATCATTAGCCACAAGTTCCGCGAAGTCACCGGATTCTGCGATGAAATCACCGTCCTCCGTAAGGGCCAGTTCGCAGGTAACGGCAGCGTCAAGGATTTGAGTGTTTCAGCCATGGCGGAGATGATGATGGGCGAGAAGCGCGAACCCAAGCCCGTTGAGAAAACAGCTCATCCCAACCCAGAACCCGTCCTGCAACTGAAGGAGATTCGTGCCAACAAAGACAATGGACTGGAGGGGGTTTGCGGGGTAAATCTGACGGTTCACAGTGGCGAGATCGTCGGCATTGCGGGGATCTCTGGCAACGGGCAACGGGAACTGGTGGAAGTTTTGGCGGGCCAGCGATCGTCCACAGGCGGTCAGGTGCTGATCAATGGCGAAATCTACACCGCCACGCGCGCCGAGATGTACAAACACCGCACCTTTGTCCTGCCGGAGGAACCCCTGCGAAACGCCTGCGTGGCTCACATGAGCGTAGCGGAAAACCTGGCGCTGCGGACGTTCGATCGTGCTCCCCAAGCTAAAGGCATTCTGCTGATCTTCCAGTCCATCCGCGAGATGGCCAAAGGGTTGATCACCACGTTCAAGATCAAAACGCCTTCCCCTGATACTGCCGTGGGTAACCTGTCTGGCGGCAACGTCCAGCGCACGGTGCTGGCACGGGAACTCTCCGCCGACCATATCAAACTGCTGATCGCTGCCAACCCCTGCTTTGGGCTGGATTTTGCAATGGTGGACTACATCCACGGGCAAATTCTGGAAGCCCGAAATCGCGGCGTTGCCGTTCTGCTGGTCAGTGAAGATCTAGATGAACTGCTGAAGCTCTCAGACCGCGTCCTGGTGATCAGTGGTGGCAAGTTCGCCTACGAAAGCCCGATCGAAACCGCAGATTTTGCGGCGATCGGTCAAAGTATGGCAGGACACTAACATGGCTTCCATCTCGGCTCAACCCTATCCCTACAATCTGCCAGAGTCCACCAACATTGCCCTCGTGATTATCGATATGCAGCGAGATTTCCTGGAGCCAGGCGGCTTTGGTGATGCGCTGGGCAACGACGTGGGGCGGCTTCAGGCGATCGTTCCTACTCTTCAGCAACTCCTGTCCGCGTGTCGCGCTCTGAAGCTACCGATCATTCACACGATCGAGTGCCATCAGGCTGATCTGTCCGACTGTCCTCCTGCCAAACTCCAGCGTGGTAGAAGTGAGTTGACGATCGGCAGTCCTGGCCCAATGGGTCGCATCTTGATCAAAGGCGAACCGGGAAACGGCATCATTCCCGAACTGGCTCCCCTTTCCGGCGAGTTCGTCATCCACAAACCTGGAAAAGGAGCGTTCTACAACACTGAGTTAGCATCAATTCTGCAAACTCACCAGATCACGCATCTGCTGATCACGGGTGTGACGACGGAGGTATGCGTTCAGACCACGATGCGGGAAGCGAACGATCGAGGCTATGAGTGCCTGATGGTGGAAGACTGCACCGAAAGCTACTTCCCAGAGTTCAAGCAATCTACGCTAGAAATGGTTCGCGCTCAGGGCGGTATTGTTGGCTGGACTGCAACGGCTGCTGAGGTGCTGCAAGGTCTGGAGCAGGGGCGATCGACAACAGTGTTAGGGCGTGTTGTCAATTCAGTCAAATAATGGTAGCCAGGTGGAGCGCTTTGAGCGAATTCCTGTTGGAGACACGAGAGATCACGATCGTCTACGCGCTTTCCAGCCTATGGGAAGCGCGGACGATCAATTCCTGCAATTTTTTCAGAACCAAATTAGCCTAACGGTTTGCTTGAGCGGCTGCAAAAGACCTTCTGCAATGCACCCAAACCCCTCATTAATCCGATCCAAACAAATTGCTATGCCGCTTGTATCCTCTCCCAAACATTATAGTTTCTATTTTTTAAGTAGTTGCTGAGTCACAACTGTAGCAAGCACACCAAAAACAAATACCCCTACTGCCCAGATAATATTCGATACGATATTAGCTTTGATATTTTCGATAAACGGATCAGGGGGCTTTTGTCGAATCACTATTTTACAGTAAGGGGTTGATCTGCTTAATGACACACTGATTGGCAAGGCAACCATTAGCGCTGTGCTAATTACATTTTGATAACGATAATTGTATGTCATTAGTTGAAGCAAGGTTGGAGGGTGAATACACCTTTCTAAATCATTAATAAAATGTTCAAACCATCTTTCATGTTTCGGATCTGCCATGCAAGTTACTTTTGCTTCGTCTCCACTAAAAATAATTTTTACTTCTCTAGCATCTCCAGAAACATTGTCATTTGCTTTTATTTCTAGTAAATCAAGTACATCGCGTTGAGAAATTGCAGTTAAGAAAGGTTCTCTAGTTTCCTCATAAATTTCCCAAATTTTATCATTTGCTGAAAATGTGGCTACAGGAAACTCCATATCTACTAAAGTAGCAATCTTCTGAATATCTTCAAAGGTTAGTACACAGGGAGCTAATCTATATATTGGTTTAATACGAATTGGCATTTTTCTCGTTCCTCTGCTATGTGCCTTAAAAATCACAGATAGCGTAGATAAGGAATACAACGTTTGGTTCCAAAACAGATCGATCTCGTATTAAAATTTCATAAGGTCTGAATCATAAT
>DATNQR010000323.1:0-3236 GCA_036703905.1 Thermosynechococcaceae cyanobacterium | reverse complement strand
CGAACCGAAGCCTACCAGCGTTACCTTCTCTTCGGCGCTGACTGCCTCTACAATCGCCTCTAGCATCGCGCTCAGCACAGCATCGGCTTCTTTCTTGGTCACATTTGCCGCCGCCGCAACCTTATCGACCAAATCACCCTTGTTCATAGCTTGAAACCTGCAAATAGCAAGGATTATAGCCTCATCTTCTGACAAATCGATCACCGGTTATCGAGTTCTACGTTATTTTGGCTCTTACGTGCTTTTGATACGGGTGGCGAAATAGTGCTTAACACCCTGAAAGCCTTGAAACCCGTTGTTATGAAAAGCTAGATGGTCAAGTTTTGTAACTCAAAAGCAGCAGAATCAAGGGAGGTGGTCAGATGAGACGGGTGCGGTATCAGGTTGCGTGTAGCCTCGATGGCTTTATTGCTGGACCAGAGGATGACTTTGGCTGGATCACTCCCGAACCCTCGTTCGATTTCGACAAACTCTACGCCCAGTTCGATACATTGCTGATGGGACGACGCACCTACGAGGTCGTCCGTGCCGCAGGCGAGGGGTTTCGCGGGAAAGAGGTGCTTGTCGCCTCGCGAACGCTCGCGTCAGATCATCATCCCGGGATTGAGGTCGTGAGTGACAGACTTGAAGAGCGAATCCGTGAACTACGTAGCCAATCAGGCGGCGACATCTGGCTGTACGGAGGTGGCAAGCTCTTTTCGCAGGTGCTCGACTGGGATCTTGTAGATACCGTTGAACCGGCCATTATTCCGATTCTTTTGGGAGGTGGGAGGCCGTTCCTCCCCTCGCCTGCGGTACAGCGACGATTGACACTTGTCCGCCACCGAGTCTATCCCAGTGGAATGGTTCTCCTGGAGTATGAGGTCCAGAAAGATGGGTGAACGGATGGAACGGAGGCACAGACGAGTTCAACTGCACAGTTTGGGAACATCGGATCTCGGCGTATCGGGCGCATTCTCACAGGCGAATGCAGGCGCCGAACCCGCAGCCATGTTTCCGGCATTCCTTAGGTTGTGGTGCAGCGGGTTCGCACCTGATCCTGGTTCGTTATGCATCTTAACCCGGCATGTTTCTGCGTCACTCCAATTAATAGGTAGAAAATGCCACACTCCAAGCTAATTAGCATTCGTCAGCTTTCCGCCAATGACCTAGCACTTATGGAGGGCTTATTAGCTACCTTTGGTGAAGCTTTCAACCAAGTTGCTACCTATAGCTCATCTCGCCCAAGCAATGCCTATTTTAAGCGGTTGCTAAGCAGCGATTATTTCATCGCCCTTGTAGCGTTAAAAAATGGATCAGTAGTCGGAGGAATCGCTGCTTACGAACTCCAAAAGTTCGAGCAGGAGCGTAGTGAAATCTATATTTACGATCTGGCTGTTGCAGCCTCCCATCGACGCGAAGGCATTGCCACCGCATTAATCCAGGAATTGAAGAAGATCGCTGTAGCGCGAGCAGCCTATATTATTTTCGTACAGGCGGACATCGGGGATGACCCTGCGATCGCACTCTATACGAAGCTTGGGACACGTGAAGATGTGCTTCATTTCGATATTGCTGTTGCGATCAGCGATGATGCATAACAATCCCTAGCAAGGCGATTAGGCAGACTGCTCGCGGTTCAACTGCCCGATTGGGGGCTTATGCAACCAGCAGTCTATAAACTACCCCTATCAAGGAATTAGACAGAGTAGCTCTGCACAATAAATTGTCAGCCTTACATTGCCTTAAGCTGTAAAGTAGCCTTCTTGAATAAAAACCACATGTCATCAAGGAGTCGATTGTGCCATACGTGAACATCCAAATCACAAAAGGAGCTACACGAGAGCAAAAAGCTCAACTTGTTCGAGAAGTCACAGACTCCTTGATGCGTGTACTTGGCAAGAAGCCAGAACATACACACATTGTTATCCAAGAAATAGAAGAAGAAAATTGGGGTTTTTCAGGTTTGCTTACAGACGAATGGAAGAAACAGCAAAGTTCCAGTGCTTCTTAGCGTAAGGCCCAACATGTGTCTTGCAGCAATTCCTGAGTTTTACTTAGCTCCAATAAGCTCACAGCAGCATGAAAGACTCCACTATCTATTCCTGAATTGATTGGGATCGTTACAAGAAAAGTAAGACTTTGAGTGATTCATTTGAACTATTTGAGGCGGGCTAACACCCCCTGCAACGGGCGGCAGGTAGTTAATCCGCCAGAAGCGAGGGGTTGCCTACCGCCGCTCAACTACAAGGTTAGGCCTGAAGCATTATTTCAATTACATGAATCATCGCGCTGCACATCTGATCTCCACGCTCGGTCTCCAGCCGCACCCAGAGGGTGGCCACTTCCGCGAGATCTTCCGCTCGACGGCCAACGTCCAGCCGCAAGATGGCCGAGGAGAGCGGAGTGCCCTGACCACGATCTACTTCCTTCTGCAAGCAGGAGAGCAAAGCAAATTGCACCGTGTCACCTCGGATGAAGTCTGGCACTTCTACGAAGGGGATGCCTTGGAACTACTCTGGGCCAGTCCTGGGTACATACAGGTTCAGCAGGTGCGACTTGGGCCAGTCAGCCCCAGTATGGCACCGGTTGCCATCGTGCCTGCTGGCTGCTGGCAAGCCGCCCGTTCCACCGGCGCGTACACACTGGTCGGCTGTAGTGTGGGGCCGGGTTTCGACTTTGCAGACTTCCGGATGCTCAGCGACAACCCAGCAGCGGCTCAGCAGTTCTGTGAACAGTATCCAGAGATGCATCCGTTCCTCTGAGTCGAACTGCAATCCAGACATTGCATCTGAACTGACCTCAGTTCATACAGTTGCTATGCAACGCCCACCTTACAAGCCCAAATCAAGCGATCAGCCCAGATAGCCATTTGCTTTTCTAAGCTGGTGTGGTTGCAGAACATTGTGATTGGTTTGTTTATCAATCACTATAAATTTGCACAGGCAGTTTGACTGAGTAATCTCCATGTCTAGAACACTACCCGTAAAGTATCGGCTCGTGATTTTGGCAGTGTCCCTACTGCTCTATGTAATCGCGCTAAGTTTACCCTGTCTCCTCTTCAACATCGTGCCTCAACCTGGTCAAGAAGCAAATGCTCCTACTGGCGCACTGAATGCGTATGGTTACCCTGATAATCTCTACGAAATGAAAGGCATCGAGCTCACTATCGCTGGGATATTTGGACTCATCTTCCTGCAACTTCCAGCCGTGGGCTGGTTGGCAAATCCTGCCTATTGGCTGGGCTGCTTCTTTTT
>DATNQR010000322.1:0-17351 GCA_036703905.1 Thermosynechococcaceae cyanobacterium | reverse complement strand
CCGCCAAAGAATCGGGCGGACACCAGGGCGGTTGTCACGACTTCCGCATCGCTCAGGTGAGCCCGACAGTCCTCCTGATGTCCCATTGCTTTGAGCAGGTCATCGGTGATGGCGTAAATCGCTATAATTTCAGCAATCATTGTTTCTTCTCTCCGAGGTTGACAAAGCCGTTGGAGAGATTTTATTTGACTTGCTCCTGCTTCCGCCTCTAACTAGCAACTTGGGTTAGTACAAGAAACCTGGTACTACAGCCGGCTGATTAATTATTTGAAAGATTTTTAGCCTGAGTGTTTGTTTGGAGACTGCGGGGGAATCCTAAAAGTATTTCGATCGAATTGCCTACCCCAGTCCCATGCGGGAAACGCCAACCCTCCCAAATTATGACTTATCCCCTCCCGTCTGGACGCTTGTCCGCCCCCGGCCTCCCTAGCAGCCTGTCTGATAGCATCCTGTCTCGCTTGCCGCCCGAAGCCCAGCGTTGGACAGAGAGCTTACCTTGGGCCCAACGTCGCTACGTCCTCTCGCTCTGCCATCTTATGTGTGCCGCTTCGCCAGATATGCAGGCAGATTTTCTGGACGACTATACCGCCGATGGGCTAGTTTCTAAAGTTTTAGAAGACCGAGATACCAAACAGAAGGTTGAAAGATACCTGAAGCAGTTCAAAATTCCAACTCCCTTGAGTGAGTCTAGGCTACGGGCATACATTCGACAGTTTTATATTCACTCGGCCCAAGATGTGCGGCGACAACCCGATCTCTACTTGGAGTCGGCGCTGAAGCTGGTGATGAATATTGAAGAACGCAACAACGTATTCAACTACATCCTGGGATTTGAGTTGATTAAGATGATGTTTCAAATGAGTTGGTTGCAGCACGAAAAGTTTTATAAGCTTCAGCGGAATCAGGAAGATTTCATCAAAACCTACATTAGACCCATTCAGTACACCCACCGAATTAACCAGATCGTGGTTCCGAAGGATGAGCATCTGTTTTTCGCTAGACGAGAATACTTTGTTCAGAAGCCTCAAATCAGCGACAAGAAGCTTGTGGAACTCGCAATGGCAACTTTCACAACGGAAGCTTCTACAAACCTCGGTTTCTCTATCATCCGCCATCCCGACTGGCTCTCCTTCGACCACTACTATGTCTTCGAGTCTGAACAAGAGATGATTTTTCTGTAGACCCTGATAGTTTTCTGAGAGGACATTGTTGAGGACATTGTTGAACTCCTCGTCACTTTTTAGGCTAAATTGCTGATAATTAGGAGTTGCCGCTTCTATCCACTGAAGCAGTTGTATGTAGCACGATCGAACCAGAATGGAATTGAAGCAGCAGATTGAGCAGCAGCGTGTCTGGCACATCGTCAGCAGCTATCAGTTGGAGGGTGCAGACTCGATCGCCTTTAACCAATATCTCAAGGACTTGCTGGCAACTTATCCTTGTCCAGTGATTGAGCTAGCTTTAGTAGAAATATTAGTAGAGGGTTGGTTGCGCTTGCCGATGCCGAAGGGCTGTCAGTTTTTGGCACGGGTTTACGATCGCATTCTGGCCTGGCAAGCCCATTCCCCCACCAGCACGATCGCCCCAGAACAATTCTTTCAAATCACAGGACTCGATCCAACTCCTGTGTTTGGCGATTCCCATCGCTCGATCGCGGCGGTTCTAAATTTTGGTGTCAGCTAGGGACTGAAAACGGCAACGGGTCATTGCTCTGAATTTTTCGTGCCCGATCACCCTTCTTAAGGTACAACAGAGCATCATAAGACGCTGTGCATTGTGAGGATGTTTGAAGAGATTGGGTCTGTCCAACACGCTTCGATCGCTCTGGCTTCCCTTTTTAAGGAGAGCTGGATTCTCAGTCCCCTTTTGAGGGACGTTCAGGGATCTTTTGCATTTCGCCACGGACGATAGGACTTTTTAGACATCCTCTTGGATGCGGCACAGTTAGGCACAGCGTCTACCATTGGGACGAAGCACACGGACGAGAAGCGGCATGGGACGGATTTTTCTTTCAGCAGGACATGGCGGACAGGAGGGCGGCAGAGTTGATCCGGGCGCAACGATCGCCGGAACTACGGAAGCCAAAGAGATGATTCTGACCCGCGACCTAATTTTGACGGAGTTGCGATCGCGCAGTTTTGAAGTGTTATCAGTTCCTGATGACCTCAGCTTGAACGATACGATCGCTTGGATCAACAGTCGCGATCGTCCGGGAGATGTAGCTCTCGAAATTCATGCCGATGCGTTCCCAACTACCACCGTGCGGGGAGCCAGCGTCTTCCACATCGCCAACAACGACTCTCGCCGCAAAGATGCTGAAGTGCTATTGCTGGCTCTGCTGCGGCGTGTGCCCCAACTACCCAACCGAGGCGCGAAGCCGGATACTGCCACGGGGGTTGGCAGCCTAGGGTTCTGTCGTCAGGTTGTGCCGCCGTCGCTGCTGATGGAAGTGGGGTTTCTCAGCAATCCAGACGATCGCTTTTTGCTTCAGAATCGCCGTCGAGACATTGCATTAGGCATTGCTGATGGGCTGGTTTCCTGGAGCCGCGCCGTCTCCCCTGATTCTCCAACAACCTCGACACCGACCCCCATCCCCACCCCAGTCACCGTTTATCCCACCTGCAACATCAGCATTAACGGGCAGGTGTATGGAGAGCAGGGCATCATCGTCAACGGTAACGGCTTCATTCCAGTGGATCTGGTTGATCGCCTTAAAATCGACATTTCCCAGGACTCCAAAATCCGCCGCCTCAACTATAACCGCGTGGTCTACGCCAAAGCCGTGGATCTGCGAGATTACCACATCTCCGTGGGCTGGGATGGGGCATCACGCACGGTGCTGCTGAGATCGGTGCTGCAAATTTGTCCTGACCAGATCGATCGGATTGCCGGCCGAGGTTACACCTCAGAAGTGCAGATGATGCTGTTTCTAAAGAGCAACAACGAAGCTGCCTTGACCGAGTTTCCAGATTTGGCCAAGCTCTACCGCGAAGAAGGACAGAAGGAAGGCATTAGCTACGACATCGCCTTCTGCCAGATGTGTCTGGAAACCAACTACCTTCGCTTTGGCGGCGACATCAAGCCCAACCAGAACAACTTCGGCGGACTGGGAGCGGTGGGCGGCAGTGCTGAAGTGGCTTCTTTTCCCAGCGCCCGGATCGGAGTACGGGCCCACATCCAGCACCTCAAAGCCTACGCCAACACCGAACCCCTCAGCCAGGAAAATGTTGATCCCCGCTTTAACTTTGTCACCCGTGGCATTGCGCCCCTCGTGACGATGCTGGGTGGCCGCTGGGTCGCTGATCCACTCTACGGCGCGAAGATTATTGCGATCGTCAAACGGCTTTATGAAGCCGCCGGAATTATGTGAGCAAGGGAGCTATAAGTTGAATAGTGCTAACAAAGTTTCCCTGACGCTGCTGAATGGCGCTATGAATGAGTGATCTCGATTTTTGGCAGAGCGGACATTGGTAAAACGTTGCCACCCAAAATTCGTATCAGGATTCAGTAGCGCCGTTTTCCTAGCGTTGATCCTCTGACAGTACCTTTTCTGACACCTGTGAAGGTTGTCGATGCTTTGTCTTGAGGGCTGCTATCTGTTCCACTAACGGTTCTGGCAAAGGGACTTGTAACTCCATCAACAAATCTCGAATCCGCAGCCGCCAATCGTGCCGCCTCAGATTTTGCAAATAGTTGCGTTGATGAATTGCTTCCAACCGTCGGGTATCTTGCAGCAAATCTTGAATACAGTCCACACTATGCTGGGGATCATCGGGTAGCTCGATCGTCGCTTCCTCCCAGTCGAGTAGTTCATCGGCTAGGGGAGTCGTGGGCCGCTTGCCGACGATTGCACACCCCGCCGCACCCCCCTGAAACCATCGCAACGTCACGAACGAGTGAGGGAACTGTCGCATTCCTGGCTGGAGGGTGTCGTAAGCTAAAGTCAACTTTGATTTTCTCAACAGATGGTAGAGCAGAGCGGTGTCCTCTGAATCACGGCGTTGAGCGTAGAGATCTCTGGGAAAAAATTCTCCCTGTCGGGGTGTGGAGCGGTAGTAGAGCCGATCAGAGTTGGGGTGGTTGAAAGCACTTAAGAAGGCCGTGTGGTCTGCTTTAGGAATTCGTCCGTAGCTCATGAGATCGATTGGACGATCGCAGCGGCCGGAACCTTGCCCTAAAGCATCTGCCCCAAAGGGCAGCAGAGAAACCGGAACCTTTAGCTGACGACGCAATAGGTCAATGATCTCAGGCATAGGGACAAAGAGACGATCGAGTTGACCAGTGAGTTTGGGATAAATTTCGGGACTCCAAGCATCGAAAACGTAGGCCGCTACCACATCAAACTGCTGTCGCCACTGAGGAATACTGGACAGCAGACTCAGGTTGGCTCCGCAGAGTGCCACCATCAGCAACACGTTCGGCTCTTTGGGCAAAATCAAGCGCCGGGGCTTATAAGAGCCAATTGTGCACTCGAGCAGTTTATGAGTATACTTACCTACCGGAGCAGGGACATCACCAGCCCAACGGGTGATGTCCCTAGGCATTGGCGCTAGAAGATGTCCATTACAAGTTTGGAGGATCAGCTCCTCTAGCTCGTACAATGGATCATGGGATACACTGGACACTAAATTCCGTTCAGAGAGTATATAAATGCTCATTGTGCTGGGCTCCATTCTTTAAAGAAACCACGACGTGAATCTCGAAGACTCTGATTAACGACAAAACTCCAAGTTCATACAGCGACAAGCAGGCTTACATATTGAAGCAATGGGGTAAAACGGAGCCAAGCACCCTCCTTGCTTGAGAGACAGCAGTAAACAGCAAAACTGGAAACAAGCCGAGGGCCACAAGCCTGGGATGCAAACTCAGCATGATCAGCTTATCTGTTTTGTCCCTTGCTGACCCTGACCTAACGTTAGAGAAGCGCCGATCGCCCTGTGCCCTTCTCAGAAAGATGAGGGCAGCATCAAGAAGGTGCTGAGGGATACAGGGGAATCCTTTCAAGCTAGTTAAGTTAGATGATAGGCCCTTGGCTTGTTCAAAATCAGCAGGCAACTAGAGACCTCTCCATGAGTAGCAGTTTGTCAACCGTGGGAACGATCGTCCCCACTAGCCAACTTCACGCCACACTTCAGGTTGCCCTTAGCACCTGCTGCGATCGATTCCATTGGGACTATGGAGAAATGTGGCTTCCCTGCCAGGAGGAGCAAGTTCTGGAATTGCATCCTGCGTTTCATATCACTCCGCACAAGAGTTCAGCAGACGCGATCGCCCTAGAGCAATTCTGGGACTGCACGAAAGGACTAGGGTTTCCGCTTGGTGTTGGCTTACCGGGGCGAGTTTGGGCTTCCCAAGAATTTGAATGGCTCCCAGATGCCGCCTCTCCTTCCGAGCGCGAGTTTCTACGCCACTATATTGCTAAGGCGTTGGATGTGAAGACTGGAATTGGGCTACCTATTCTAGTCGATCGTCAGGTCGTAGCAGTGTTCGTCTACTTCATGTTGAGCATCCGCGCCGCCGATGCCGCTTTGATTGAATCAATGACCGCATTCACAGCCTTGATTGGACACCAACTCAGCGCCAGCAACCCCTAAAATCTCTTCAGGACGATTACTGATTGTCTCCAGAGAACAATTAAAGCGGGACAACTTGAGTAAACCTCCTTTGCTCACCTGACATTTCTAGCGGAAGGGTAGAGCTTGACCATCGCGGTTGTAGAGGAGAATATCCCACTGACCGTTGGTGCTGGATTCAAAAGCGATCGTGTTGCCATCAGCGCTGATGGTGGGATTGCGAACAGCGGCCCTTAGGTTCTCAGTCAGATTGCGAAGTTGGCGCGTGGTGCGATCGTAGAGGTAAATGCCCGATCTCCCCTCACGGAAGGCGGTGAACACAATGTAGCGGCCATCCTGAGAAACGGCGGGACTGGAGGCGATCGTATCAATAGCGTTGAGTCCTGGCAGTTCGACAAGGGTCTGCGTTGTGGTGTCGTAGAGGTAGATGTCTTGGCTACCGCGCCGATCGGAGGCGAACACAATGTAGCGGCCCGTAGTGCGGGGCTGCAACTCCGCCAGAGGACTGTTAAGACTGCGACCCCCTGGATCAAAGGGGAAACCCACCAGAGTTGGGCCACAGCCGTTCAGTAATCCTGCCAGCGCCAAGAACAGTAGAAGACGAGATTTCAAGGAGTCGTCCGCGATCGCGAAAAGTCAGGAATATCTAACTCAATATTCGCACCTCTGTCCAGCACTTCGATGTCCCACTGACCGCGAATTCCTGTCTCAAAAACGATGTAGCGCCCGTCGGGACTGATGCTGGGATTACGAACCCAGCCCCGGTAGGTGCTAGTGAGAACCTGGATTTGCTGAGTCGCTCGATCGTAAAGCTCTACTTCAGGTCGGTTGCGATCGCTGGCAACGTAAGCCAGGTAGCGCCCACTGTAGCTGAGGCTAGGCGACTCCGCGATCGCGTCTCGGCGATTCAAACGTGACAAGCTCACAAACTGCTGTTGGCGGCGATCGTAGAGCAAGATGGCCCGTGTGCCATCACGGTTAGAGACATACGCCACAAACCGTCCATCGCCGCTCACAGCAGGCTGTTCGTCATTGTAGCGGCTGTTTAGCTGAAGAGATTCTGGGGACACACTTGCGGGAGTACAGCCTGACAGCAGCGCTAAACTGAAGCCCAGCAGCGTTGGCCGCCATCCCCAACGCTGATTTTCCCTTGCCGTTTGCTTCACCTGCTCCCTCATCCTGCCTAGGGACGATCGTCTCCCCAATTGTCATCCTCGTCGTCTACGGGGCGGTAGTCCACGTACTCTGATGGAGGCACGTCCGCATTGCGATCGCGTTCTCGCCGAGGAGCATCGTCCGAGGGGCGTGGGCGCTTAGAGCGGGTTGACCCAGGAGACTGATTGCCTGCACGGGTCGGTGGAGTTCTACGGTTACGGGCCGGGCGATTGATCGACTCGTCAGAAGGTTCTTCCCGGTACTCGGTGTAGTCGGTGTAGTCCGCCGGAGCGCTCTGATCCGGGCGAGGACGACGCTTGCCGCGGCTAGGACGATCGCCACCTGTCCCTAATCGATCATCGCTGCTACGACTGTTTCGACGACGGGGCGCTTCTTCCTCGTATTCTTCGCGGCTGGGTCGTGAGTCTTTGGAACCTTGAATTCTGGGACGGCGGGCCCGCTCTTCAAAGGCATCTAGTTCATCCAAGGTGGCTTCATAGCGATAGCTGGGATTAACGGGACGATCGTAGTCTTCGATCGAAGTATTCCGTTTTGCCTGCTCTGTTGTGATGCCCCGCAACCGTATCCCTTCCACTGCAAAGAATACCGCCGTGCCCGTCAGCAATACTTGCCCAAACAGCAAGATTGGATCAAGCCGCCAGCCTTGAAAAATCAGAATGCAGCCACAGAGCAACGCCACGGCTGAAAAGAAGATGTCGTAGTCCCGCGCCAGTCGGGGCCGCAGGGAGCGGAGGGCATAGAGCGCCACCCCAGAGCTGGCCAGTGCCAGGCCCAAGATCGTCGTGACGGGGCTACCGATGTTGACCTGCGCCAGTAGCGGCTGCATTGGCATCATGCTTGCTGAAATGTTGCTCCCCACCAGTCCGATTGCCATAGCTCATCTCTCCTAAGTACACTCTATGGTAGCGAGTCGCGGCTCAAATCTCTACGGCCGCCGTAGTTTTCCAGGTTAGTTAGACAGGATTCGCTTCTGCTGGCTGAGTTTGGGCGCGAATTTCATCAAGCTTCGATCGTACTGCTTGAATGTCTTGCCACATCAGCCACTTGGGGCTACCCTTATCGCGGGACTGGTTCCGCAGCAAGTAGGCAGGGTGAAAAATCGGCAGGTAGAATCGATCGTCTTGCTCCACCCATTGCCCTCGAACTTTGGTGATTCCCTGCTTGATGCCCAGCAGCCCCCGCAAGGCGGTAGCTCCCGTCAGCAGGATGATTTTGGGGTTCACTAACCGAATTTGCTCCGCTAGATAGCCTTTGCAGGCTTCGGCTTCGGCAGGGGTTGGGGTGCGGTTCTCCGGCGGGCGGCACTTGACCACATTGGCAATGAACACATCTTGCTCAACGCTCAAGTTGACCGACTGAAGAATTTTTTCCAGAAGTTGCCCAGATTTACCAACGAAGGGCAATCCGGTTTCGTCCTCGGTTTGTCCTGGCCCTTCCCCCACGATCATGATTGGCGCTTGCAAACTGCCGCGCCCCACCACAGCGTTAGTGCGGTTCTGCCCCAACTCGCAGCGATAGCATCGGTTGCAGTGGGCAGCCATTTGCTCCATCGTGGCGTAAGTGCCGATCGGAATGGGCAGTTTGGCATCCGTGGGAATTTGCTCTGGGTCGAAGCTGGGCGGGACGATCGGGGCTAGATCGCTGGCCAGGTTGAATAGGTCGAATTGTTCTTCGGTAGCCATGAATAGCAAGGACGATCGAATTTAGAATCTATAAATTCTAGCTTCTAACTCCGTTTCGCCCTCACCCTTGTTTTTCCTAAATCACGACTCGACTGGTGCAGGCGCACGATCGATCGTCGTTTCCGCCTCGACCGCAGTTGTCACCCGTTGCACCTTTGCCCCCAGTCCACGCAGCTTGGCTTCCAGGTTGTCGTAGCCGCGATCGAGGTGGTGCAGTCCCTGAACGATGGTTTTGCCGTTGGCAGCTAGACCAGCCAGCACCAACGCCGCCGAAGCCCGCAGGTCAGTTGCCAGCACGGGCGCACCTGACAAGAGCGGCACCCCCCGGACGATCGCGTGGTTGCCTTTAACTCGAATATCAGCCCCCATGCGGCTCAACTCCGCCACATGGCGCAGACGGTTCTCAAACACAGTTTCGCTGATGACGCTATCGCCCTCACTCAAAGTCAGCAGCGCCATGAACTGCGCCTGCATATCCGTTGGAAAGCCTGGATAGGGCAAGGTTTCAATGTCTGTTCCGGTGTGGCGGTGGCCGGGAATGATGCGGAGGCGGTTAGTTCCCTCGCTGACCACCTCTGAGCCAACTTCCCTCAGCTTGGCGATCACTGCGGTCAGGTGGTCAGGAATCACTGGAGAAATGCTAATTTCCGAGTGGGTGATTGCTCCAGCTACCAGAAAGGTTCCGGCTTCCACTCGATCGGGAATGATGCTGTAGTCCACCGAGTGCAAACTGGGTACGCCCACGATCGTCAGGGTGTTTGTCCCCGCACCGCGAATCTTTGCCCCCATTGCCCGGCAAAAGTTAGCCAGATCCACGACTTCCGGTTCTTGGGCAGCGTTCTCGATCGTGGTCTCGCCCTCGGCCAGAGTTGCAGCCATCATCAAAGTTTCTGTCGCGCCCACGCTGGGATAGTCCAGGTAGATTTGTGCGCCTTGGAGCCGTTTGTTGCGGCCGCGAACGTGGGCTGTGACGATACCGTGGTCGATCTGCACGTCTGCGCCCATTGCTTGCAGACCCCGAACGTGCAGGTCAACAGGCCGGGCCCCGATCGCGCAGCCCCCTGGAAGCGGCACACGGGCCACACCCAACCGAGCCAGCAGCGGCCCAATCACAAAAAAGCTGGCCCGTAGCTGACTCACCAACTCGTAAGGGGCCTTCGACTGAACAAGGTGAGAGGCATTGATGTCCAGGGTGTCTCCGTGCCGTTCCACTTTCACCCCCAGCGCCATCAAGATCTCGCCCATGCGCCCCACATCCATCAAGGAAGGAACGTTACGCAGGCGGCAGTCTTGGGAACACAGCACGGCTCCAGTCATGATCACCAGGGCTGCGTTTTTCGCGCCACTGATTTTCACCTGTCCGCTCAAGGGGTTGCCGCCCAGAATGTGCAGAACGGGGCCGTCCTCCGGGGAGGGAGCATTGGAGTTGGCTTGGCTAAGCGAGATGATGGGCTTGTCCTCCGGGGTGGTTACACAGGTACAGGATGTCTGAAGGTCTGCTGAAGAATCTGTCGAAAAGTTCGAGCATCCTCGTCAGACAAACAGGTTCTAAAGCTGGTTTAGATTTTACTCGAAAGCTTGAGGATGTCCAGGATCAGAATGAGGTTGCGATCGATTCCCTGATAGCGTACCACCCAAATTCAGGACAGAATCTTTCAGGTTTAGATTGACAGACGTTCTCAAATGCCGCACCATAGGAAGTCGCGGCTCAGGTCGCAAATATGCGGAACTGGCGGAATTGGCAGACGCGCTAGATTCAGGTTCTAGTGTTCGCAAGGACTTCCGGGTTCAAGTCCCGGGTTCCGCATCAATTTAACTGCCACGGTTGCGGTTCGGCTGACCAAGCTGAACCGCTTTTCGTTGAAATTTCAGACAGTCAAATCTACTTATCGTTACGCTGAAGTTTGTAGCAATATTTGAATCGATTGACTCCGTTTAATTAACCCAGTACTGAGTGACCAGGCTCTGTTGCTTTAGGTCGAGATGGGAGTGGGTAGGGGTTTGAGAGCTTTGCCTTCAATGGTGACAACGCTCCCTGAACTCCACTGCAACCCGGAATGTCAACAGCGCCTAGAGCGATCGCTTCCATCAATTGCTCTAATCGAGTGCCAAGTCAGCCCTGAAGACCCTCGCCATGCTGACAAGCCTGCAAAACCCGTTAGTCAAGCAGATGCGAAAGCTGCATCGATCGAAGGAGCGTCGCCAGCAGCAGCTCTTTTTGCTGGAGGGAACGCACTTGATTGAAGCGGCCTCGATCGCCGATCGTCCCTTCAAGACGCTGTGCCACACGCTGGAGTGGCAGGCGCAGCACCCTCACCTGTGGCAGCAAGCAACTCAACGCTCCGCAAGAGTGGAGGTGGTAAGTCTGGAGGTGCTGCGGTCAATCTGCACCACTGTGGAGCCGGATGGCGTAGTGGCCACTATGGAGCGATGGACCAGTCCGACCCCCATCTTCACCAGCTTGGGATTGGTGCTGGAAACAGTGCAAGACCCTGGCAACCTGGGCACGATGATTCGCACGGCGGCGGCAGCCGGAGCCGAAGGTTTGCTGCTGAGTGCAGATAGCGTGGATCTCGATAATCCAAAAGTGCTGCGGTCTTCCGTAGGGCAGTGGTTTCAGCTACCGATGGCTACCAGTTCAAACCTAATTCATGAGATCCAGCGCTACCGAAGCCAGGGAATGCAGGTGATCGCCACGCTGCCTTCTGCCACCCAAACCTACTGGGAAACCGATCTGCGAAAACCAACTCTGGTGCTGCTGGGCAACGAAGGAGGGGGACTGTCTGCCGAAGTCGCTGCTCTGGCCGATCGTCAAGTCACGATTCCCTTAAGTGCCGGAGTAGAGTCCTTGAATGTGGCGATCGCGGCGGCCCTCATTCTCTACGAAGCCAAGCGCCAACGAGCTGACGGAAGCACTTAGATAACCTGACTGCCGGAGGCTTGATTGGCTTTGGCCTGGATAAATTGCTCAATATCTGCGGCGGCCTGCTCGAAGCTATTCAAGTCGAAAGAGACTGGCGCAGCAGACTGAGGACTATCCAATCCCGGCACACCGTCAGCCGCCTGCAAAGCGGCGTGGAGTTGGTCGATCGCTTCGTCAAATGCTCTAGCGGCAGCGGAACGCTCTTGCTGGTGCAGGTTCATTGGGCCCAACTCCAAGATCAACAATTGTGAGTTCAGTGTACCCATCTGGAGATTTTAGTAGATCTATTCACCGATGGAGAACGACTTTTGGGAAGCAACTTCTGGAGAACATTTTCTGGAGAGCACCTTCAAACAATGCACCGATATAGCTGTAGACAGATTATTTAGGACATTGGGTTTGAAGGGGGTGTGGAACCGCTGCCTTCAGCCAAGGATGGAACCCCTGCATCCCGCCCTAACCTACGAGGCTATGGCTATCCTTTCGCGATGAATCCCTGTGAGCCTTGCTTCTCGATCGGAGCCGTAGACTTGGAGCGGATTTGCCCTGCTTGCATAGAAAAAGGGAGGGACATCGAAACGTCTCTCCCTATCATCAGGGTGCATCTACTTATCACAGTATGCCATCTAAAGGGTGAGGGGTGACACCCCCTATTCGTATTTTTTTGACAAAGAATTGCTTGTTCAGAGGATAAACCCACAGAAATTGGAGTCAGGAGGCGTTCTTCCTGACTCTGGGCAGCAAGAGAAGGTTTCTGCGGCAGGGGGCTAACCGTTAAGCTTCTGGGTAAGCAATTGGTTGGTTAGCTTCGGATCTGCCCGTCCGCCTGTCTGCTTCATCACCTGACCTACAAAAAATCCGAGCATCTTGGTCTTACCGTTGCGGTACTGCTCTAGTTCCTTTGGGTGGGCGGAGATCGCCGCTTCGATCGCGGCTTCCAGCACGTTCGTATCCGAAATCTGAATCAATCCTTTCTGCTCAATCAGCGTCTTGGGAGAGCCACCCTGCTCCAGAAGTTCCGGCAGGATATCTTTGCCAATCTTGTTACTAATCGTGTTGCTCTCGATCAGGCTGATCAGTTCTGCCAGGGCCTCAGGCGTGAGGGGCAAATCGGCGATGCTGAGGCTATTGTTGGCGTTGAGGTGAGCACTGATATCACCCATGATCCAGTTGGCGGCAGGTTTGGCGGGTGCGCCTGCGGCTACAGTAGCCTCAAAGTACTGGGTGATGCTGCGATCGTCCGTCAGCACCCGTGCGTCGTAAACCGACAATCCCAGAGCATCGGCGTAGCGGTGGCGCTTCTGGGCAGGCAGTTCGGGTAGCTCCCCTTTCCATGCTTCGCGCTGGGCCTCGGACACTTCGATCGGGCCCAGATCTGGCTCTGGGAAATAGCGGTAGTCGCTGGAGCCTTCCTTAATTCGCATACTGATGGTGCGCTGGCCGCCTTCTTCCCACAGGCGCGTTTCCTGCACAATGGCTTCGCCTGATTCGATCGCCGCCGTTTGGCGCTGAATTTCGTAGTCGATCGCTCGGTGAATGGCGTTGAAGGAGTTCATGTTTTTGATCTCCACCTTCGTGCCAAATTCCTGCCGCGCCACCGGCCGGACTGAAACATTGACATCGCAGCGCAGAGAGCCTTCTTGCAGGTTGCCGTCGCTTACGCCGAGGTAGCGCATGATTCGGCGGATTTCCTGGGCATACTCTGCTGCTTCCTGACCCGATCGCAGATCTGGCTCGGAGACAATTTCGATCAGTGGCACTCCCGCTCGGTTGTAGTCCACCAAGGAGTAGGTGGAACCGGAAAGCCGATCGCTGCCGCCATGCACTAACTTTCCAGCATCTTCCTCCATGTGCAGTCGCGTTACGCCAATCCGCTTACGGGTCGCGGTTCCGGTTTCTTTATCGTAGAGTTCGATTTCTACCCAGCCGTGCTCGGCGATCGGCAGATCAAACTGAGAGATTTGGTAGTTCTTGGGCAGATCGGGGTAGAAATACTGCTTGCGATCGAACTTGCTGTAGGGGGCAATCTGGCAGTTCAGCGCCAGTCCTGCTTTCACCGCATATTCCAGCACTTTCTGGTTCAGCACGGGCAGCACTCCGGGCATCCCCATGCAAACTGGATCGATATGCGTGTTGGGATCTGCCCCAAACTCGGTGGAGCTATCGGAGAAGATTTTGGTGGCGGTGCTGAGTTGGCAGTGAGTTTCGAGGCCGATCACTGCTTCGTACTGAGTTTTGGCTGGAGCTGATGTTGTCATGGGCTGCCTGATCGCTACATAGCCTCATTTTAGCGGCAAGGTGAAAAGGTAGCGGCAAGGCGAGAAGGTAGCGGCAAGGCAGGGGTTGCGTGCCGTTCTCGAAGTTGACTCGATCGCGGTATCCATCCTCTCTGTTAATCTCAAGACTTGAACTAATCCTCAAGACTTGAACCTCCGCGAACGTGATCGCGTCCCATAGCCTTTGCCTGGTAGAGCGCTCGATCAGCCGCAGACACCAGGGTTCCGGGCAGCAAGTCGGGGTTCTGGGCGGGAATGAAACTGGCAACGCCAGAACTCAGCGTGACAAAGGGACTGATGGGGGAGCTAGGGTGGGGAATTTCCATTTCTCTTAGGCGCGATCGAATCAGTTGGGCCACCTGCATCGCTCCAGATTCATCCACGCTGGGCAGGATAATCGCAAATTCTTCGCCTCCGTAGCGGGCTGCCAGATCGCCGGCTCGCCGTGCCGCCATAGCGATCGTTCGAGCCACTTGGCGCAGACACTCGTCCCCGGACTGGTGGCCATTGCTGTCGTTGTAGCGCTTGAAGAAATCCACGTCGCAGAGGATGACGGATAGAGAAGCTTGATCCCGCGCCATACGTCGCCACTCTTGCTCCAGGTGCAGATCAAACTGGCGGCGGTTGGCCAACTGGGTCAGGTCATCCACTGAGGCTAGACGTTGCAGAATTCGGTTGGCGGCTTCTAGTTGCTGATAAATCTGAGCTTGCTGGATCAGGCGTTTCACCCGTTGGCGCAGCACAGCCCAATGAATTGGCTTGGTGACATAATCTACCGCTCCCACTGCAAAGGCCCGATCGACCGATGCCTGATCGTCTAACCCGGTAATCATCAGCACAGGTATACGCTCAGCCTCGGGGAGCGCTTGGAGGGCAGCGCAGGACTCAAAGCCATCTAGCACAGGCATAACGGCATCCATCAACACCAGATCGGGGTGCAACTGTTTGAATTGCTCCAGTCCTTCTTGACCATTGTTCGCTTCCACTACCTGGTAGCGCTCTTTCTCAAGGAACCGCCGCACTTGAATACGGACGAAGCTATCGTCGTCAACTAGCAGAATTAGGGGCGATCGCCTGAGCAACAAAGGACTACCCTCAATCAACTCAGTCAGGGCAAGGGGATCAGACGAATTCATACAGGGTAGTTGAAGGAAAAGCAGCTCTCCTTTAGTTTATGAGGAGAATAAGACTTGCAGCCTTGACTTTTCTAGGGCTAGCTCTGTTCCGATGCGCTTATAGATTGTCTCCAAACGAACAATTATTGCTGGATCGATTCCAGCATTTCCCCGCACAGCATTTTCTTCCAGCGCTCTACAAATCTCTGCCAGGTTCGTGGCTCCCAGAGCCGCGCTACTGGACTTGAGAGAGTGGGCAGCACGACGGACTTCTGGCAAGTTTTGCTCAACGATCGCCCCTATCAGCGATCGCAAGAGTTGAGGAGTCTCGCTGAGGTAGCAGTCAATCAACTCCAACACAACGGCTTCTGCATCGTCGCCCATTGCGTCACGAAAAGTTTGCAGAACGCTCCGATCCACTTCTCGCTCTGGCTCCGGCTCCAAGACTGTCTTGCCCTGCTCCTGTAGTTTTTGATCTTGTAACTTCTGGGACTCTGATTTCTGGGACTCTAATTTCTGGTTCTCCCAAGTTAGAGCGTCCGGCAGGGGTTGGCACTGGCTCAACGCAGCAGCGAGTTCTTGGATTCGTACAGGCTTGCTCACGTAGTCATCCATCCCAGCTTGCAGGCATTGTTCACGATCGCCCTGCATGGCGTTTGCAGTCATAGCGATGATGCGGGGTCGCCCTAGGGGTGGCCACTTTTGGCAGATCCAGCGTGTTGCTTCCAGCCCGTCCATTTCTGGCATCTGCACATCCATCAGCACCACATCGTAGGGTTGGCGTTGCAGTGCTTCCAGAACTTCCAAACCATTGCCTGCCACATCTGCCCGGTAGCCCAAGCGCTGGAGCATCATCAGCGCCATTTTCTGGTTAACTGGATGGTCTTCTGCCAGCAAAATCCGCAATGGCTGGCTCAGATTGAAATCTACTGCTTTAGCAACTGATCGCGGCTGGATCAGCTTTTCTCCAAAGATCTGAGCGATCGCGTTGTGTAGATGGGATTGCTTGATCGGCTTAGTCAAGAAGGCCGCAAAGCTAGCGAGGTTGTCCTGAGATTTTTCATGTCGACCCACCGAGGTCAGCATCACCAGGGGTAGGGATTTTCCAGAGGGCAACTTGCGGATTTCGGCGGCTAGAGTCAAGCCATCCATCTCTGGCATTTGCATATCCAGAATTGCCAGATCGAAGGGCGGTTCCTGGGCCAGTCGCCGTAGCGCTTCCCGACCCGAAGCCACTGCCTGGGGCAGCATTTGCCAGGCTTGGGATTGCAGCATCAGAATTTGGCGATTGATAGCACTGTCATCAACGATCAGCAGTCGCTTGTTAACCAGTGAAGCACGCTCGGGCAGCGGCAACTGATCGATCGGGGCGGCAGTGGCTTCGATCGTGAAATAGAACGTGGAACCTTGCCCTAGCTGACTTTCTACCCACATCCGACCTCCCATCAAGGCGGTGAGGCGTTGGCTGATAGCCAGCCCCAGACCAGTGCCCCCGTACTGCCGCGTGATGGAGGAATCTACCTGGCTAAAAGCTTTGAACAACCGATCGCGCTTGCTGTCTGGAATACCAATGCCCGTGTCGCGCACCGCAAACTCCAGGGTGTAGATGGGTTGAGGAAGCGAAGGAGTTATAGGGAGCGATCGAGCCTGGACAGAGACGACTACCTCGCCTGCTTCGGTGAATTTAATTGCATTGCCCACCAGATTCACGAGAATTTGCCGCAGGCGGGTTACATCACCCACCAGGTTTGTGGGGACTTGGGGATCGCTGAGGTAGGCCAGTTCCAGTCCCTTTTCGGCGGCTCTAGGGGCAAGCAGATCCAGCACTTCCTCAACGCAGGTTGCTAGGGAAAAGGGCTGCTGTTCCAGTTCCAGCTTGCCGGATTCGATCTTGGAGAAATCTAAAACGTCATTAATGATGTTGAGCAACCCATCGCCGCTGGTGCGGATGGTTTCCACAAAATCACGCTGGAGCGGAGCAAGGTCAGTGTCGAGCAACAGGCCCGTCATGCCGATGACTGCGTTCATGGGAGTGCGGATTTCGTGGCTCATGGTGGCCAAAAAATCGCTTTTGGCGCGGTTGGCTTGGTCAGCCGATCGACGAGCCTGTTCCAGGGCAAGGTTCTGTTCCGTAAGTTTCTGCCGTTGGCGCATTTCCTGTTCTAGCAGACTGGCTTGCGCCAGGGCAATGCCCACTTGATTCGCCAGGGCCTCCAGGAGTTCGATTTCCTCTGGTGTCCAGTCGCGGTAGCTGCTGTAGTGGTGGATGGCAATGATGCCGTTGGGTTCGCCCTGATAGGAAGTCCGCACAGCCAGCATCGATCGCAGCCCCGCCTGCCGTACCCCAATTTCGGGACTCACCGATAGGGCAGCCAGGAGCAATGGATCGCGCCGAACTCGAGGAGAAGCGATCGCTTGATCTTGAGACAGCAAGCGCTCCACAGGCAGATTGCCCTGCACTGGCACATTGAGATCCAGAATCGACGCGTGGCCAGGCTCCCGATACTCCGCCATCACTGGAATTTGGGGAGTAGGGAGAGTCAGGTAGCTATGGATCAAGCAGCGATTCACCTGGAAAGCTTGCCCAATCTGGGCGGCGGTGGTTT
>DATNQR010000321.1:0-2751 GCA_036703905.1 Thermosynechococcaceae cyanobacterium | reverse complement strand
CATGACCCATGCTCCTCTGGGTTCCTTGAACTCGGTGGGTGGTGTGGCTACGGAGATTAACTCGTTTAACTTCGTGTCGCCTCGCTCTTGGCTGTCTTGCTTCCACTTCGTGATGGGTTTCTTCTTCTTGGTAGGTCACCTTTGGCACGCAGGTCGCGCTCGTGCTGCGGTTGCTGGCTTCGAGAAGGGAATCGATCGTGAGTCTGAACCCGTACTCTCCATGCCAAACCTTGACTAACTGTTAAAGGTCTAAGCAACAAAAAGCTCCTGGTTCTACTGGGAGCTTTTTGTTTGAGGTGATAGGGTCATAACTTCTACCGAAATGACGCTCTGCCTGAAGGGCCTGTTTTGCAGGAATGATCGCTTGCTACGGTACTGAATAGCGCTGCAACTAACTCTAATTCCCCGACGTGCCCCAACCTCTGACATCACCTTTAGCTTTTTCCCAGCCCACCCCTGATGTGGCTGTTTCCCTGCAAAACGTCTGCAAGACTTTTGAACAAGCGTCTGTTGTAGACAATCTTTCTTTTGAGATCAGGCGGGGCGAAATATTCGGACTCCTTGGCCCCAACGGAGCGGGAAAATCCACCACGATTCGGATGCTCACGACCCTGACCCGCCCCACACAGGGTCACATTCAGGTTGCTGGTTACGATGTGGTACGGCAGTCATCGCAGGTCAAAAGCCGCATTGGAGTTGTCCTTCAGCAACTCAGCATCGACAGCGACCTGACCGTGTGGGAAAACATGGAGTACCACGGGCGGTTGCATCACCTTCCAAGAGCACAACGGAAACAGGGCATCGATCGCTGGTTGTCCTATATGGAACTGGCCGATCGACGAGATTCCGTTGCCAAAACCCTTTCAGGCGGCATGAAGCGCCGCTTGCAGATTGCTCGGGCCCTGCTGCACGAGCCGGAAATCCTGTTCCTGGATGAACCCACGGTCGGACTCGATCCGCAAACCCGTCGCCGTTTGTGGGAAATCATCCGTGACCTGAACAAGCAGGGAATGACAATGCTGCTGACAACTCACTACATGGATGAGGTTGAGTATTTGTGCGATTCCGCTTTCAGTCGATCGGCTGTACCGAATCGCATTGGCATCATGGATCACGGCAAACTAATTCAACTGGGAACTTTGCCAGAGTTTCGGCAGCAGCATGGCGAGGGTTTGCTAATGCACCAACAGAGCAAATCTGAGGACGATCGCTACGCGAAGCAGTGGAATTACCAATTCTTTCCCACTGTGGAGGCTGCTAACACTTACCTAAACCAACAAGCGGACAAAACCGGTATGATGGTGCGGCCCTCCAATCTGGAGGACATCTTCGTGGAGTTGACTGGGCGCAACTTGGGCTAGCATCCTAGGCAGTCAGCCGGAACATATTTTGCCGCTGTAGAAGGCGGAGCAACAGGAAGAAATCTCCAGTGAGGAATCGCAAGCCAGTCAGGCTTGCCAGCTTTTCCTGCACTGCTAACGCAACGCCCAAGCTAGAAAGCGCTCGGTGTAGTAGAGGGCCAGTTGGTTGCTCACGCCATTAAAGACTGCATCGAAGGCGTGTTCTGCCCAGGGAATCTCAATGTAAGGGGCGATCGTGCCGTAAGAACGGAGGCGATCGCCCATCTGCTCGCCAAACTTTGCCTGCACTAAGTGATCGCGCCCGGCGTAGATCAGCAGCGTCGGCGGTAAGGGTCGGGTCACATCGTTGATTGGGGAAGCAGCGCGGTACAGATCGGGGAACTCCTCTGGGGAACCACCGAGAAAAGTTCGCAGCACGGTACGGGAATCGATCGGGTCAGGTTTAGGCAAGTCGTAGTAGCCGACAGTCAGATCTACAGGCCCGTAATAGTTCACCACGGCTCGAACTGGGGTCGCATCCGGCTTATAGGCTCCCAGCATAGCGAGATGACCTCCCGCCGATCTCCCCATTAAAGCTAGACGATCGGGATCGGTTTCATATTCCGCCGCGTGTTGCCGGACAAAGGTTATAGCCGATCGCACGTCCTCTAGTTGGGCAGGAAAGCGGTAGCGGGGGGCAAGGCGATAGGAAATCGCCCACACCACGTAGCCCCGTGCAGCCATGTAGCGATTGAAATCGGCGTTTAATCTGGGATTGCCTTCTCTCCAAGCGCCACCGTAGATCATGACGATCGCTGGATAGCGTCCGGGCTGCGGCGGTCGATACACGTCCAACTTTAATTCGACCCCATCCGGCCTGGCGAACGGAATATCGGGGGTGTAGCGCACTTCTGGTGTGGGAAGGCCGCGAAACGCATCCAGCAGCACAAAGGGCTGGGGACGGGAATTGTCAGGCAGCTTAGCGGCGTAATCTTGCCCCAAAGCTTGCACCATCGCTGCCTCTGCGTTCTGCACTGCTTTGGGTAGCTGTATCAGGGGCAAACTGCTGAGAGTCAAGGCGACGACGCTGCTAGCTAGCGCCCCATAGCCGAGCCAGCCGAGTTTGAGGCTCTTGAAGGCTACGATCGCCGCGATCGCGTTCAGCCCCAGCAGCCAGGGGCTCAATTCCGGGGTGGCTACACCAAAGGGCAGCAGCGAGAAATTGGGAGCTGGGACCACAATCCAGACGGACAGAAATAGCCCGATCGCGCTCAGAAGCAGAGCCACGATCGGCGAGAAGATCGCTGCGAGAATCAAACTGCCAAACAAGGCCAGCCGCTTTTTCAAAACTTCACACCTTTACTCAACTTCCCCCTTCACTTAAATCTTGAATCTTGTCCTAAGCTAGCTG
>DATNQR010000320.1:0-3944 GCA_036703905.1 Thermosynechococcaceae cyanobacterium | reverse complement strand
AACTGAGTGTTTTTGAAGAACTGAGTGTTTTAGAAGATCGTCTTAAGATAGGCCATCGGTCGCAATTTGTGTTCTTCATTCTGGTGAGTGGCGCAACATTAGGTCTTACGCTAGGTGGTGGGCTAGGCTGGTTGCTCAGATTGAATGGCATATTGAATGGCATTGAGTTGCCGTTCTAGATTACAGTCCTTACGTCAACTCAAACTTGCGCCCCCAGCAATGACGTATTCAGAAGAGAAGTTGGGCAATGGACTGGAGGTAAAAGTCAATACTGCAAGCGATCGTCCTCCACCAGACGCGATCGCTACAATAAGAACCATTGATACTCAAACCGAAGCAATATGAAAGCGATCGAAGTTACCGGGACGATCGATGAACACGGACAACTCGCCCTCGATCGACCCTTACCCTTGAGCCAACGTCGAGTTCGGGCGATCGTTTTAGTGGAAGAAGAGGGCGATCGCTCTGAAGCCTCAGACTGGTCTCAACTCGCAACCGAACAATTCTTCAACGGCTACAGTGAAGCAGATTCCATCTACGATCGAGTCTAGGACATGGACTACGAACCCGGAGATGTCCTGCTGCTGAATTTTCCATTCTCCAATGCAACAGGCTCAAGGCGGCGACCCGCTTTGGTACTGCTCAACACCGGGGACGATGACCTCGTAGTGGCTCGGATCACCAGTCAACCTCAGCAAACTGACTATGATGTCGCTCTCCAAAACTGGCAAGCCGCAGGTCTAGCGCTACCGTCGATCGTCCGGCTTCATAAGCTGGCAACACTGCAAAAAAGCTTGATAGAACGCCCCCTCGGACGGCTGACCGCAGACGATTAGTCATTGGTTCAAGCAGTCATCCGACACCTTTGGGGCCTCTAGCCGTAAAGCGGTAGCCACACCACGGGTCGATCGCCCTCAACCAGAAATCAGATCCGTCGCCACCTTTCAAGCTTCACACAGGATAAGATTCAGTGCTGCTCACAGTTGCCTCCAGATTCGCGGATAATGGTTAAACGTCCTGACAGGATGCCTGTCAAGAGCAGGGACGATCGCCGATTTGGATGGGAGAGAGCAATGGTAGACAATCGCAGAAGCCGGGAAGTGACGCAGGGAGTGCAGCGATCGCCCAATCGCGCAATGCTGCGGGCCGTGGGATTTCAGGACGAAGATTTCAGCAAGCCGATCATCGGCATTGCCAACGGGCACAGCACAATCACCCCCTGCAACATGGGCATTGATCCCCTGGCAAAGCGGGCTGAAGCTGGAGTGCGGGTCGCTGGCGGAATGCCGCAAACCTTCGGCACAATCACCATCAGCGACGGGATTTCAATGGGCACGGAGGGCATGAAGTACTCTCTCGTGTCGCGGGAAGTAATTGCAGACTCGATCGAAACCGCGTGTAACGGTCAGAGCATGGATGGCGTGCTGACGATCGGTGGCTGCGACAAGAATATGCCCGGAGCTATGATTGCGATCGCCCGGATGAATATTCCTGCCATCTTCGTCTATGGCGGCACGATCAAGCCTGGCCACCTGGAAGGCCAGGACTTAACCGTGGTCAGTTCTTTTGAAGCTGTGGGTCAGTTCAGCGCTGGGAAGATTAGCGAAGATCAGATGCTGGCAGTGGAGCGCCAAGCCTGTCCGGGAGCGGGTTCCTGCGGCGGAATGTTCACCGCCAACACCATGTCTTCGGCTTTTGAGGCGATGGGAATGAGCTTGATGTATTCCTCCACCATGGCGGCGGAAGATGCTGAAAAAGCCGACAGCGCCGAAAAGTCTGCTCACGTTCTGGTAGATGCGATTCGTAACCAGCGCCTGCCGCGCGAGATCATCACCCGCAAGTCGATCGAGAACGCCATCTCGGTGATTATGGCGGTTGGTGGCTCTACCAATGCGGTGCTGCACTTCCTAGCGATCGCCCATGCGATCGGAGTAGAACTCAGTCTAGATGACTTTGAAACCATCCGCGCCCGCGTGCCTGTGATCTGTGATCTCAAGCCCTCTGGTCGCTACGTCGCTACAGATCTGCACAAAGCAGGCGGCATTCCCCAGGTGATGAAGATGCTGCTGGCCCACGGGTTACTGCACGGTGACTGCTTGACGATCGCGGGCCAAACCGTGGAGGAATTGCTGAAGGATATTCCCTCGGAACCGCGCCCAGATCAGGACGTGATTCGTCCCTGGAATCGTCCAATGTACACCAGCGGACACTTGGCGATCCTGAAGGGCAACCTGGCCCAAGAAGGGTCTGTAGCTAAGATCACCGGGGTCAAGAATCCACAAATTACCGGCCCAGCGCGGGTGTTTGAATCTGAAGAAGCCTGCCTACAAGCTATCCTTGCCAACACGATCCATGCTGGCGATGTCCTGGTGATCCGCTATGAAGGCCCGAAGGGCGGCCCCGGAATGCGGGAAATGCTGGCTCCCACTTCTGCCATTATCGGTGCAGGACTGGGCGACTCCGTGGGGCTGATCACCGATGGACGCTTCTCTGGCGGAACCTACGGTATGGTGGTCGGTCACGTTGCTCCCGAAGCCTTTGTGGGCGGCACGATCGCCCTGGTGCAGGAAGGCGACTCGATCACGATCGATGCTCCCGCCCGTCTGCTGCAACTGAACGTTCCCGATGCGGAACTGGCCCAGCGCCGGGCCCAGTGGCAAGCGCCTCAGCCCCGCTATACCAAGGGAGTTTTGGGTAAGTATGCCAAGTTGGTGGCCTCCAGCAGTCAGGGAGCCGTGACAGATTTGAACTTGTTTTAAGTCTGTGAGGGGCAAGGCAGAAGTGAACAGACAAAATCAAAATCTCGTTTAGGTGATGCTAGAGCCATTCTTTTGCTATTCTAAGTAAGGCTTGAAGCGATCCTGCCCCAGACCCTCGGTGGGATACTAACGCTTTGATCCTCTGCGCGGATGTGGCGGAATGGTATACGCGCACGTTTGAGGGGCGTGTGGCTTTGCCTTGCGAGTTCGAGTCTCGCCATCCGCATTGCTTTTCCTTGTCTACGTAGGCTAGTAGCTGCGGTCATAGCTGTAAGATGAATGACCTTCATCTCCTGCTCTCTCTTGCAAGAGATGAGCGCTACAGTGGTACGCAGCTTGCTCAGGACATTGGGTTTGAAGGGGGTGTGAGGCGTTGCCCCCCACCCCCTTCAACCTATAAGGAATGTCTAAGTAGTCTAGCTTCTGCTGCACGATGCTTAGGGAAGCGTCTGGTGCAATGACGGTAGTAACCTCTAAGGACTTCTTCTCTAGGTTGGGATGGGTTCCCGTCGGCTCAGTGCAACGAGTGAGCCGACTTCCAATATCTACCGAATTTCGTCAATTCCGGCAACAGACGATCGCGCATCGCTTAACCTCACTACCGACCGAGCCATTGGCGACTGGGCTGATGTTCCTGGCTTAGAATCGATCGCTGATCGCTCCCTCGCACCGTTCGCACAGCAGAGGATGGTTAGCGAATTCGCCGACATGAGTGGAGTAATTCCAACAGCGATCGCATTTCTGTCCATCGGCATCGACTACGCCAACGCCGATCGTTTCGGATTGCTGAGTGTACTTGAGATCCTTGAGCGGTTCAGTTGAGTCTAAAACTTTGACCTGAGAAGCGAGGAACAAATAACGCAACTCATCAGTATGGTTTCCCCGTAAGCTATCAGGATTTATGCTCTGAAGAGTTTGCCGCAGATTGGAATCAGACACAAACAACAAAATTTTTGCTTCCAAAGAAGAGCCGATCGCTTTGTCCTTCCGCGCCAGTTCCAAAACTTGATTCACTGCTTCTCGAATCTCGCGTAGGGATTGCCACTTTTGAGCCAGTTCGGGGGCTTGCCATCGGGTTTCTAGGGTCACCCAACCGGACTGGAACACGGATTTGTGAGAAGCCGGATAGGGAAGGGATTGCCAGATATCTTCGGCGAGATGACAGAGAACAGGAGCGATCGATTT
>DATNQR010000319.1:0-2880 GCA_036703905.1 Thermosynechococcaceae cyanobacterium | reverse complement strand
CTAGCGAACCAGAAGACAATTACGAGCAGCCTTGCCAGTCCTAAATTAGAGAAACACTAGCGGCTTGTCTTTCAAAGGTGCAAAAGCTGCGGCATCAAAGTGGTATAAATGACAATAGGTGAGCTATTTAAGAGAGCGAGGAAGGTTTGTGCAGAAAAGATTGCTTCTGAACTTTCTCAAGATCGTCGGATTGCTGAGCCTATCCCTAGAATGGCATCCAGGACAAAATTCGTCAGCAAATTCTGTTAGCAGAAGTCCTGATGCAGCAACTCCAAACCCTTCGCCTTCCTTTAACCTGGCTCAACTAGAGGAGTTGACGAATAATCTTCCGAAGGTTGGCAAATTTGCCACAGATAACGCTTTCAAGCATGAACAGTTGTGTGACGATCGCTCCGATGCTTACCTCAAATTACCTTTACAGGAAGTTGATCCAACTTTCAGAGTTTGTGCATCTGAACTGTTGAAGCGGACGCAAGTACCGATCGTTCTGCCTCCCATACCTCCTACGAAGCTTTCTGGAGAAAAACTTTATACTTATCTCTACATTCCTCCCACAAATGCCAATCAATACTCTATTCAATTAACATTGTTGCCAAGAAGATACTATCCCTCTGTTAAAGCTTACTTTGAAGGAGAAAAGCTATCTGAGCAATCTCCAACATTATCAGAGGCTTATGAAAAGGCAGCAGACTGGAGGCTAACGTCTCCTTTCTTTTCTAAGTACAACCCTGGATTAGTGCAGTTGTCTCAAGAAACTGAGGGGTACTACATTCCTTCTATTTGCAGTGCAAATTGTAAATCAGCTTACGACACAGTAATTTGGGATTAAGGAGGATATCGCTATCAAGTTGCAATCCAGATGGGAAGCAAAGCCCAAGTGCTTGAACTGGTGAATGCAGCGATCGAGAATCAGCGCATTTCGCCTAGCGAACCAGAAGACAATTACGAGCAGCCTTGCCAGTCCTAAATTAGAGAAACACTAGCGGCTTGTCTTTCAAAGGTGCAAAAGCGGCAGCGTCGAAGCGGTACAAGCTGGCGGGTCGGCCGGCTCCTCTGGAGACTTTAACCTTCGTATCTTCCAGAAAACCTAACTTTAGTAAGCGCGATCGAAAGTTAGAATAATCCGAAAAGTTTTCGCCTAAAACTGTAGTGTAAAGCTGGTAAAGATCACTCAAAGTAAACAGTTCTGGTAACACTTCAAAAGCGATCGGACTGTACTCTAACTTATTGCGTAACCGACGGTAGCCATACTTCAGTATTTGCGCGTGATCAAACGCCAAATCGGGTAACTGGTTCATGGGATACCAAGCAATGCCGCTCACGCCATCTGCAATCAACTCCGCCTCAGCAAACCGCACCAGCGCAAAGTAGCTGACCGAAAGATATCGCGTTCCATAGCTGTGCTTTGATTCACGGGGATCGCGATCGGGGCCGCCAAAAGTGTACAACTGCTCCAGATACAGATTTCGCACCCGGATTTTTTCCGCCAGAATGCGATCGGCGGCCGCCTCCAGCGATTCGCCCTGCTGCACCAGCGTTCCCGGCAAACTCCACTGCCCCAGAAACGGCTCCTCTTGCCGCATCACCAGCAGCACCAGCAGGCGATTTTGGGCTGTGTCCACCGAGAAAATCACGTTATCCACTCCCACCTTGAACTCTGCCAGGGCGGAAATTACCGTGCGAACTGCTTTTCTCTGGACTCGTGGCATTCGTACAAATGCTCCCGGTGAATGTAGGCCTCGATCGGCGGAGCCAACCCCTCCGCTTCCCCTTCACGATACGCGCTGGAGGAGATATCTAAACCAGTCAGGTCGGCGATCGTCACGGTTGCGCCCCGTTGCTGCAATTCTGCCAGCCCAGATGCTTCTATGTCATAGCCCGGACGGGGAACCACTAGCAAGCTCACTTGAGCAAAAATCGCCTCAACTTGATACCACTTCGGCAGTTGCGGAACCAAATCTGCGCCAATTATCAGCGTCAGCGCTGCATCCGCCCAAATTTCTCGGGCCGCCTCCACTGTGCGAAGCGTGCGCGGGTAGCTCAGTTGCGGGTAGAGCTGCACATTCTGACGGGGCAAATGCAGATCATCGATCGCCAGTTCCAGCATCTGCATCCGGTGTTCCAGAGGCGTTTGGTGAGACTTGAACGGATTGTCGGCAGCCCAGATGGCCACACGATCGAAGCGATCGGACAGCCAGCGCAAAATCATCTGGTGTCCGGGGGTGGGTGGGTCGGCGCTGGTTCCGAAGAGGGCAATGTGCATGGCAGCTTCACGTTATGCCAAAACTAAGATACTTTCAACTTCGCTATTTCCAAATCGACTGATGCTATGGGTTTGAAGAGGTAGTGAGGCATTGCCCCCAGCCAGTTGTCCACAGCTATATCAAGGCTGTCTCTGAACATCTCAACTCGCTTTGGAGTGTTGGGTTTGATGGATTAGCGCTTGTAAATCAGAGGAAAGCTCGATCGCCACCGTTGTTGGCTCCCGCAGTTGACGGATTTCCGGCAGCAGGGTAGCGACGGATTGGGCAGTGCGGTGGGCGATTGTTTCCAGGCTATCCTCCGGTTGAGTGCGCTGTCCGGTCTGCATCACCTGTTGCAGCAAAGATTGTTCCCCAGGGTGGGGAGCTTCGGAGATGAGGCCGAGGCGATCGCCCTTGATCTGGCCATGGTCGTAGCGCCGGAAAATTTGCTTGCGACCGGGATAGGTGACTTTGCCTGTAGCCTCCTTCATCACAGGAATGCTGTCGATCTCCACCAGCTTGTAAACGCCGTTTACTGGGGAACCTGTCACCAATTGCGTCCCCAATCCGTAGCCATCAATGCAGGCTCCCGCCGCTTTCAGTTCAGCAATCTGGTATTCATCCAGGTCGCCACTGG
>DATNQR010000318.1:0-6446 GCA_036703905.1 Thermosynechococcaceae cyanobacterium | reverse complement strand
TCCTGGTAGCCGAACGCTATGAATCCGAATGTTGGCTTCGGCGGTGCTGCCCCTGGCTCCGGGGAATTTCTCGGTTTCTTGCACCGAGGGCGGGTTGAAATCCTTACCAAACTCTGCCAATAGCTGGGCAGTCTGGATCGCTGTGCCGCTGGGTGCATCGGCTTTTTGGTTGTGGTGCAGTTCAATGATTTCCACATGGTCGAAGTACTGAGAAGCCTGGGCGGCTGCTTGTTGCAGCAGCACCATACCGATCGAGAAGTTGGGAATCAGCAGACAACCTGTGCTGGCTTTGTCAGCGAATTCGGTCAACTGCTGGATTTGGGTAGAACTTAGGCCGGTTGTGCCCACCACGGGTCGAACCCCATAGGCGATCGCCGATCGAATGTTTTCGTAAACCGAGTCAGGATGGGTGAAGTCCACCATCACGCCCAGTTGTTTCTCCTGGGACAGCATGGCCAGCATTGGCTCAAAGTCATTGGTGATGGGAATTTCCAGAGCCTCGATCCCTGCCAGTTCCCCCGCATCCTTGCCCTGGTGTTCGGGACTGCGATCGATCGCCCCCAGCAAAGTCATGTCCCCAGCCTGGGCTACAGCCTTGATCACTTCCCGTCCCATTTTGCCCGCCGCACCGTTAACCAAAACTGGGATTGGAAGACTCGCCATGACTCGCACTATTGAGAGGGGACTAAGGTATTGTGCCACGGGGGGAAGCGAGCGGGAAGCGGCAGGGCAAATTGCATCCAAGCTTGAACTAATTGATGCTTTCCTTCAACCTAAACACCCCGCTAGAGCCAAATTGAGTGTGTGAAGTCATAAGTTTGTAGCCCCGATCGCCCCTACCCTGACCGATCGCCTTTCGGTAGGATAAAAACACCTGTAGCTCAAAGGTGACAGAGTCAAATGTAGCCGGGAGAGACAACCATGTTGATTCCACAAATCAGCGAAGCCGCTATTCGTCAGAATGCCAATGCTAACTCCTTCAACCGAGGCGAGGCTTATCTGCGCTCAGTGGGAACGGTGACGCTACGGGGCAACACACTCCAGGCTGAGGTGGAAGGCAGCGAAGTTGATCCCTATCGAGTAACCCTGACGATCGATCCAGGCGGCATCACCTCCGCCCTCTGCACCTGTCCCTACGACTATGACGGCTGGTGCAAGCACATCGTCGCCACAGCCCTCACCTGTATCCGTCAGCCCCTAGCTGTCGAGGAACGTCCCACCCTGGAGCGACTGCTGATCGCCTCGATCCGGTGCAAACTCAGCGCCTAGTGCAAGATCTGGTGATAGAGCAGCCGGAACTGATTGCAACGATCGATCGCCTGGTAGGGCTGATGGAGTCGCCTGCACCCAGACTGCACTCCGGCAAACAACCTCGCCGCACCAACGTTGATCCGGTTCCCGTCCGCAGACAAACAAAGCAAATTCTTCGCGAGAGTCTGCGGGCTGCTGAAGACGGCTACGAAGAAATTTCAGTGGCTGAAGGTCTGCAAACCTTGATCGATAAAGCCCAGGCTTTTTCAGAACGAGAGGACGGCAACAGCGCGATCGTCATCCTGGAAGCCATCACCGACACCTGTCGCCAAGAATGGGATGAACTGGAGGAGTACGGGCTGGATTTTGACGAAACCGGAACCACTCTAGACCAAGCTTGGACAAGTGCTATCCTCAGCGCCGACCTAACTCCAGAAGAAAAAGTAGATTTACAAGTCACCCTAGAGAATTTTCAGGACGAACTCGGCGGCTACTTCGAGATGAGCTTGGAAGCTCTGCGCCAAGGCTGGGACTACCCACCGCTCCAGGATGTGCTGCGGGGCGATCGGGCTTCCCTCTGGGCCAACCAGTCGCCCTCCTATGCAAATGATTTGGCTCAAATTCGGCTGCAAATCCTGGAGCGTCAGGGATGGGACGAGGAGTATCTCAGCCTGGCTAAAGCCGAGGAGCAGACCCAACTATACCTGACTAAGCTGAGCAAGTTGGGAGACGTGGAGCAGGCGATCGCCGCCGCCGAAACCTCTATAACCACCGCTCAGGAGGCCTTCGCCCTGGCCAAGTCGCTGCGGGAGCAGGGAGCAATTCCAGAGGCGTTGCAAATTGCGTTGACAGGGCTAAATCTGGAGGGGCGCAACCTGCATGACCTGGCCACTTGGACAAGGGATCTGGCAGAAGGATTGGGCGATCGAGCCGCTGCCCTGACTGCCAGCACGATCGCCTTCAAAACCCGCCCTTCCTTCGCAGACTATCGCCGCATTGAGACCTTCACAGACGACTGGCCCAGCATCAAGCTGGAGCTACTGAATGCACTCCGTGCCTACACTACCTGGGGAGCAGAGCAGGCAAAAATTGATACTTATCTGCATGAGGGACTGCTGGATGAAGCGATCGCGGCGGTTAGTTCCTCTGGGCAAATTCACCGCGTTATGGACGCAGTTCTCAGCGATCGACCTGATTGGGTAACTGAAACCGCCTAGCGCCGGGCTGAGGACATCATGAATCGAGGAAAAGCTGAGGCCTATGCCGAAGCGGCCCAGTGGTTAGCTAAGGCGCGAGCCGCATATCTGGCGGTGGGCCGGCGGGAAGATTGGGTCAGATATCACAGCGACCTGATGCGAGTTCACGTTCGGAAGCACAAAATGATGGGATTTCTGAAAAGTCGAGAATTAGGCTAAGAGGCAATTGGAACAAGGTACGATCGCTTGCCCTAGAAAAACTCTAGCTCTGCGAAACGCCGTGCTGTCTGGCTCCACCGTGCTATCTGGCTCCAACTTTATCCCTTTCAGTCAACTTCCTATCGCGCTCCGCGTTTTTGCAGCGAGGCAATCAACTGAGGTCTAACCTGCCGCGCCCATTGCTCAAAATTGAATGCCTGATCAGGACGATCGGTAGATACAACAGACTGCTCCTGGCTTTGATCGACGGTTGGTTTCATAGAACATTCTCTAGGTAATGGCGCTATTCAAATTTTCCGCTGAGTTCAAGTGCGATCGCTATGTCTGAGGTCACAAATCCCAGCAGGATATGCAGTAATCGCAATAACTCGATGAAAACTCAGAATTTCTGGTGCTCGCAGCAGCAATTACCAGGAATCTGCCCCTGCGGTAGCCCCCTATTTCACAGTTCCACGGCGGGCAATCAGCCTGAGAAGCTGAGAAGTAAGAGCAGCCCTGAATGAAGTTGCTGGAGGCGATTGAGTTTCGTCAGGCTGTGTGCGATCGTAAGGGGAATAGAACTCTGTAGATTCAACCGGCTGGGAGTCAGAGCATGACAGTGTTATTAGCGGGAGACATTGGCGGGACAAAAACGATCCTGCGGTTGGTAGAGTCAGAAGGCGAAGCAGACCAAGCAACGCTACACCAGGCGCAGTATCCCAGTCGCAACTTCTCTGGGCTGGTGCCGATCGTAGAAACTTTCCTGGCAGAAGCCAACCAGAAGCTCAGCCGTTCCGTGCAGCCCGAAAAAGCCTGCTTTGGTATTGCTGGCCCGGTGGTCGATGGCAGTTCTCGCCTGACTAATCTAGCCTGGTCAACTCTGGATCAAAACTTCCTATCCCACGAGCTAACCATCCCGAAGGTGGTGCTGATCAACGACTTCGCAGCAGTGGGCTATGGAGTGCTGGGACTCGCCGACTCTGATCTGAAAACGGTGCAAGCGGGGCAACCAAAGCCCGGCACACCGATCGCTGTCATTGGGGCGGGGACAGGTCTGGGCCAGGGCTTTTTGATCAATGACAACGGTGTGTATCGGGTTTACGGCACAGAGGGCGGCCACGCAGACTACGCTCCCCGTACTGAACTAGAGTTCGAGCTTTCGCGCTACCTGCTAGAGAAATATCAGTCCGATCGAATCTCCGTGGAGCGGGTGGTTTCAGGTCAGGGCATTGTGGCGATCTACCAATTTTTGCGGGATCACCAATCTTCCCACGAGTCGCCAGAGGTGGCCCAGGCAGTCCGGGCTGCCGAGCAGGAACTAGGAGAGCATACCAAAAGCGTTGATCCGGCGGCGGCAATTTCCCAAGCGGCGATCGAGCAGCGAGATGTTCTTTCTGAGCAAACCATGAAGATTTTTGTGGAAGCCTACGGAGCCGAAGCCGGAAATCTGGCCTTGAAGCTCCTGCCCACAGGTGGACTGTATGTGGCGGGTGGGGTTGCTGCCAAGAATTTGCCCCTGTTGGAGCACTACGGCTTTGTGGAAGCGTTGCTCAGCAAAGGACGAATGCGAAGCTTGCTAGAGAAAATCCCAGTTCACATTGTCCTAAACCCGGAAGTCGGGCTGATGGGTTCTGCCATCTGTGCAGCGAGGCTCTGAGGAACCGATGGCAGAGCTTCCGCCCCAAAAGCTTATTCCCTCCTCTACGAGTTTTACTGCTCAGATACGAACCTTCTTGCTCACGTCTCATGCCTGCTTGAAGAGGAAGCAGACCAAGCCCAAATCTCCCTTAAGAAGAGGAGATTTAGGCACATCTAAGCTGGTAACGGTAGCCAGTCAGTTCAACACGAAATTTTTTGCGTGGAAACCGAGATTATGGAGTATCAATAGGGTGTGGTTGCCGCAATGAGCTAACCAGACTTCTAGGTCTGCGATCGGTAGCTCTACGGCCAGTAATGGAAATCAAATTCCAGGGGAACTCGAACTCCTATGGCTTACTCCAGCACGATTCTCCGACCTTCCCCCGTGGAACTGGCACGATCGGGAAATTTCCGTGCGATCGCCCACTGGCTGAACCAGATCCTGATGCCTTTGGGAATGCGGGCTTTGGTCGGCGGTGCAAAGCCCGGTTGTCTGAAGATCCTAGTGGAACTTCAGCCCTGGGAAGACTTTGAGCATATCTCAGCAGCCGATCGCGAAACGCTGATCCGCTTCCTGTGCCACCGGATCTGGCAGCTCAACTCAGCGCTGATCGAAGGGGTGCGGATTGCCGTGCGCTTTGTCGGGGAGCCAGAAATCTTGTGGGAACGGTCAGTGCGGATTGCTGCCCCCGCCCGTCGTCACAAGCAGCATCGATCGCGGCACCTAAAAACAAAAATCCGCCGCACCTCTCGCCGCACGGCCCAACTTAAAACCATGCGGGTGCTGCTGATGAGTGGCTCCACAATGTTCGCCTTTGTGATTGGCGGCATTCTGGCCTACACCAGAGCGCCCGTGGAGCAAAGCAGTGCTGTTACCTCGCCTCAAATTAGTCAGACTGCCGCCAATCGTTCTGGCTCCAACCGGCCCGATCGAGTGCGGACAGCCCTGGAAATTGTGCCCGTCACTCAACACACGCAGGTCGTCAATCCCAACGATCCCACCGTGTCCCTGCTGTTTGCCGGAGATGTGACTCTATCGGATTCCTTTGCAGACACGATCGGCAAAGACTACAAACGGGTCTTCGCCTCAATGGATGAATACCGCCAGGCCGATTTGGCGATGGTGAATCTGGAAAACCCCCTGACTCGCGCCACTACTAAATATCCGGGCAAACAGTTCAACTTCAAAGCTGATCCCGACGCGGTACAAGTGCTGAAGGAAGGCGGCGTTGACCTAGTGAACTTGGCCAACAACCACACAATGGATTACGAAGCGGCAGGACTGCTGGAAACCACAAAAACCCTGGACGACGCAGGCATTTTGCGGGTTGGGGCAGGCTCCAACATCCGCGAAGCCCGCCGCCCAGAGATCGTGGATGTGAAGGGGCAACGGGTCGCTTACCTGGGCTACTACGGCGAGGAGTTTGCTGCCACCGACAAGAAAGCTGGCATCAGTCCCATCATGGAAGACCGGATCGCTCAAGACATTCGCTCCCTGCGAGATCAGGTGGATTGGATTGTGGTCAATTTCCACTGGGGTCAGGAGAAGGCTACCCACCCCGCTCCCTGGCAAGTTGATCTGGCTCACTATACGGTGGATCAGGGAGCAGACGTGATTGTGGGCCATCATCCCCATGTGCTGCAAGGAGCCGAAGTTTACAAAGGCCGACCGATCGCCTACTCCATGGGCAACTTCATCTTTGGCGGCAACCCTCGCAGCGACTACGACACCGCCGTGCTGAAGGTGGCGCTAAAGGATAAGCAGATGAGGGTGGAGTTTTTGCCTGTGGAGGTGCGGAAATTTCAGCCGCAGGTGGTGAGCGGCGATCGTGGCAACGAAATTTTGAAGCAGATTGTCGATCGCTCCACAGAATTCAAGCAGCCCCTTCAGTCGCCAATGGTGCTGGATGCTCGCCAAAATCCGACTGCCCCCACAGAAACTTCTCCTCTGCTGCCCACCAGCCCAACCAATCCCGCCAACCCTCTACCCTACAGTAGCCCCAGCACTTCCCCTGCACCGCCTACTTCCTATCCACCAGAGGCAGCTCCTGTTCCTCAGCCAACAACCCAGACTAGCCCCGCTCCTGGGGTCACGCCAGCCCCAGCCCAGACTCCACCAGGCGGAGTCCTGACCCCTCAACCGATCGAGGCTCCGGCTCCCAA
>DATNQR010000317.1:0-5543 GCA_036703905.1 Thermosynechococcaceae cyanobacterium | reverse complement strand
CTGAACGGATTCAACTTCAACCAGAGCATCATCGACTCTCAGGGTCGCGTGGTTTCGACCTGGGCTGACGTGTTGAACCGTGCGAACTTGGGTATGGAAGTGATGCACGAGCGGAATGCACACAACTTCCCGTTGGACTTGGCAGCAGGTGAGGCGACCCCGGTTGCTCTGTCTGCTCCCGCCATCAACGGTTAGGTTCTGACTGAGTTTGTCTCGTTGTGATTGATGAGGGCGCTCTTTGCGTGGAGGCATGCTCCTGTATCTCAGTGAGTAGCTTTGTGAGTGAGTTGCCGCACCCCTGCAACTTGTTGAATCTGTTGAAGCTTCTGAAGCACAGCGCCTTGGGTCAGAAGCCGATCGCTCTCTACAATTCCCGCCTCGATCGACTCGCACACTCCGGCCCGCCATAGGTAGAAGCCACCGTTCCACAGGGCTGACTGGAGCAACTCAGAGGGTTGACCTGTGAAGACTGCTTTCATCGCTTCAATCACCTGGATTGTGGAGTCCAGGGTTGGGTTCTTGCCCTCAAAGCCGTAGTCGTTGGGATGGAGGAGGAGGCGATCGAATCCAAAGCCAGATGCTTGTGTTCCATCGGGCTGGCCAAGACCAATGATTCCGGTGCGCTCCCTGGGAAGATCGCAACTGCCTTCCAAACCTTTAACCGTAGTGAAGTGAGTGACTCCACGAAGCGCGTGGGCCGTTTTGAACATCTCCTCAGTTGGAGGATGGACGAAGCCAGACACTAAATGAGATTCCCCAGTGTAGGGGTTCCACATAAGTTCCATCGTGGCCAGGGGAGGCCGCTTGCCAATCTGATCTCGGAACGTCACGAGTCCCTGAGCTAAGGGAAAATGATTAGGTTGGTAGAAGAAGCCAACTCCGGTCGTTTCCAGAATTTGCTGCACTTGGTTTAGAGAAAGTTGCGTCCAGTCCACGCCTAAGCCTTGCCAAAAATCGCTCAATGGATCGCCTTCTTTGGTCGGCATTCGATCGCTGCCGTGCTGAATTGAAGGACAGCCAGCCGCAGCCAGGATAAGTGCCGTGAGAGGAGTGAGAGGAGCAGTACGCGATCGACCATCGTAGGGATTGCAGAACACCATCACTGGATAAGCGGCAGCAATGGGCTGGAGTTTGGGGCTAAGGGCATCGTAGGCATCCAGCATTCCCGCCAATTCTTCCCCAGTGGGGCGACGAATACGGTGGGCAATCATGAAGGCTCCAATTTGGGCAGGAGTTGCTTCCTGGAGCAGCATCATGTGGGTAGCTTGCTTGGCTTCCTGACGAGTCAAATTTTCGTTGGTGTGCGTCCCGCTTCCCACTCTGCGAAGCAGTTCTCTAAAGGCGTAACTCATAGCGGGTTCCTGACGTGGGGTTAGGGCAGCTAGTCGGTTCCGATCGCCAGCAGAGGCATCTGGTTCGCTTGCTGGGGTAGGGATTTGATCACCAGGTTATAGAAATGCTGAATGGGTGGAATTTGCAGGCGATCGCGAGTCGTGACCATCACCACTTGCCGAGTGAGAGGTGGGTCTGCAAGGGTATTGGCTTCCGCAGGACTGGGCAAGATCGCCCTCACTGCCAGAGTCGGGTCACTGTATGCCTCGACTAAAGCAGTTTCGGGCATCAGGGCGATCATCTCTCCCTGACGCACTACGCCGCGAAAAGCATCTGGTGTGTTTAGCTCCAGCACCGATCGCAGAGTGTAGCCCCGGCGCTCAAACTGTTCCTGGACTATGCGCTGCATCCCATAGCCATCCTTGAACACGACTTGAGGATGCTTGCTCAGGGCTTCCCAGGGGACCTCTGCGTAAGCGGTGAGGGCATGGTTAGCCGCCATCAGCAGCTTAATTGGCTCATCATACAGCACCTCCACGACCATCTCTGGGCTGGTGGTGAGGAAGCGATTGTTCATCACGATCGCCAAATCTACCAGCCCGTCCCTGAGAACTTTGAGAGAGCGATCGCTGCCTAGGGCAGTCACCCGTAGCTGCACATCGGGATAGTCGCGACAAAACTGCTGCAAAACAGGCGGCAAATGGTGGGCACAGATGGAATGGATGGCAGCAACACAAAGCTCTGATTGTTTGCCGGCTACCAGATCCGAGACATCTTGAACAGCATTCTGCCATTCCTGGCAAATTTTACGGGCACGAGGCAACAGGCGATCGCCCCCCACAGTGAGCTTTGCTTGAGCGGCGCGATGGAACAATACCACACCCAAATCGGCTTCCAAAGCTTGAATCTGGCGGCTAACGGCAGACTGAGTTACTCCGCATCTGCGGGCGGCCTGCTGAAAGCTTCCAGTTTCTGCCACTGCCAAAAACGCCTGTAGCTGCTCTAAGCGCATGAAGTCGGAGGTGTTGTACAGATCACAATTCACACCTGAATCTGACCTTAGCGGATCGGTACACCCCGTTCGGTAAGAGTTGATACTGCTGAGGAAGGTCGTGGCGAGTTCCTCGGTCTGTAGGCTGGTTTTACTGTAGCTGCCGCCAGGGACGCGATCGCCAGTCCGTAGTACATATTATTGGTGCGATCGTAAATAAAGCCGGGGCCAGACTCACCCAAACGATTTACATTTACGCCGCCACTGGCTCTAATCAAGGGAGCAAAATCTACCGTGGAAGTCACAAATCTCAACGCTCAGCTTGTCTTAACTCGTTTGTCTCGACCTGACTAACGCCGGAAGCCGAGGAGTTGCTGAATTTTCCTCCAGAGGTCGTACAACGATCGCTGTACATTCCGAAACCACGAACTCTGGGATGTAGACGGCTTTACCCACTGCATTCCTTCGTAGGAAGCGGCCGTCACGCCCGTCACTTCGTGCAGGCAGTATTCTCCGCTCTTGCCCGGAATGGGAATGTGAAAACTCCGCTCCACCACTACTTGAGCTTCCGCCTCTCGATAAGCATCGGCAGAAATCAGAAAAGTAGTCCCTAGCTGTTTGTTGGCAGACTCAATACGGCTGGCTAAGTTCACCGTGTCGCCGATCGCCGTCACGTACGGGACTTTCGGATCACCGATCGTGCCCATAACCACTGTGCCGTAGTGGACACCAATGCCAATTCGCAGCCGCTTTTGATAGAGCGATTCCAGGTAGGGATTGAGTTGCTCCACCGCCTCCAGCATCTCTACGCCGGCCCGAATTGCTCGTTCGGCTGCACGATCGGGATTATCGATGCCGAACAGCGCCATAAATCCGTCACCCAGGTAAACATTGATGATGCCACCGTGTCGAGTAATCACATCAGCCATGCGGCGGAAATAGCGGTTTAAGACATAGATCACGTCGTAGGGCAACAGCGCTTCTGAGAAGGTTGTGAAGCCGCGAATGTCGGTAAATAAAACCGCCACCTTTTTTTCCTGACCCAGCATTTGGGGCGCAAGTTTGCCGATCGCCTGCTCATGAAACAGAGTCAGATCTTCGTTGTCCAGAGCCAGTCGCCGGAGCGTAATTCTACCAGAACCCAGCAACTCGGTCTGGCAGGCCAGCCGCACACTGGGTTCCAGGCGTAGATGCTCCGCTAAGGCTTGCTCTGCAACGGTGCGGGGCCCACAGAACTCTAAGCCCTCCAGCACCAGTACCCGACAGGTGGAACAACGAGCATTGCCGCCGCAGACGTGGGTGTGGGGAATTCCCGCTTCCAGCGAGGCCTCTAGCAAGGTGTACGCTTGTTTTGGGTCAACCACTTGCTCGTCGGGTAGGTAGTAAAGTTGCAGCATGGGGACGACTTCAGGCTTCTGTAGTGAATCTACACTAACCCACTCGCTGAACCCGGAGCGGTTGGGGGAAGCAGAGCGGATCGACGATTCAAGCAATTCTAGCCATAGGCTCATGGGTTAAGCCGAGGCTACGTCCCTACACCTCTTTAAACCCAATGTCCTAAGCTGTTTGTCTACAGCTATAACAAAATGTTTCAAGCGACTCGACGACGTTTAGCCCTTTGGTATGCCATCGTGACGGCAATTTTGCTGCTGCTGTTTGCCACGGGGGTTTATTTCTACGTTCGTACCACCTTGATTGAGCGAATCGACGACACACTCAATCATGTGGTGGAGGTGATTCAACGATCGCTGGTGATCGAACCCCTTAATCTTCACTCTGAAGGCGGTCAACTGCGCGTCAATGTTGAAGCCAGCTTCCGGGACAATGCCGCTACGGGGGAGGACGATCGCATTGATCTGGAGTGGTTCAGTCCTGCCGGAGATCTGCTCTGGTCAACTCTGGCAGAACCCCTCAATCTGCCCCTCAATCCCCTCAGCGACGGCGAGACGGTCTACATTCCATCTACCCCCGCTCCCGCCTCGGGAATTGGGAGTGAATTGGCTGCTGGGGACAGGACTGATGTTGATCCTTTGATCCTGCGTCAGGTAACGCAGCGGCTTCAGGTTGGTCGCCAGGTTTTGGGCTACCTGCGGGTCAGCCATCCGTGGTTTGAGGTGACAAAGCCTATTCAAGAATTAGTGGTGGATTTACTGCTGGGGACAGGGCTGATGGTGGCGACGGTGGGCGCGATCGGCTGGTTTCTGTCGGGGTTAGCCATGGAACCCGTGCGCGAGTCCTATCAACGGCTGAAGCAGTTTACGGCGGATGCGTCCCATGAGCTACGCAGCCCGATCGCCATTATCCAGACTAATGTGCAGGTGGCGCTAGCCGATCCAACGCCAGACCCAGAAAATCAGCAGTATCACCTGCGGGTAGTGGAGCGGCTGACGCGGCGACTGGGGCGATTGGTCGATGACTTGCTGTTTCTGGCGCGGCAGGATAGCGGCATTGTGCAGCCTCGTTGGGCCAGTGTGGCTCTGGATAGGCTACTGCAAGATGTGGTGGAAGAACAGCAAACTCTGGCTGAGGAGAAGGGGATTACTCTACTGCTGGAGGTGAAGCAGGCTAATCCTGCCCCAGTGCCAGTGTCAGTGGCGCAGGGGCTTGAGCCGCAGAACATGACAACTCAACCGAGCGACTGGGCCCTGCAAGCCGATCGTGACCAACTGGCGCGATTGTTTACAAACTTGGTGGGGAACGCGCTGCAATACACGCCGGCTGAAGGGAGGGTTGCAGTGGCGCTGCAACGGCTGGGGCGATCGGGCTTGTTTTCTTTTCAGGTGACGGTGCGCGACACTGGCATTGGCATTGCTGTCGAGGCTTTGCCGCGCTTGTTCGATCGGTTCTACCGGGTGGATACTGCCCGGACTCAGACTTCGGCGGCGGGTTCGGGGTTGGGGCTGGCGATCTCTCAGGCGATTGTCGAGAATCACCACGGGCAAATCCAGATCGAAAGTGTCTTGCAGCAGGGCACGATCGTTACTCTCACCCTGCCTCAAGTCAAACACATCTAAACTCTGCTGATGTATGGCTGTAGACAGGCAGCTTAGTGACATAGGCTAGGGCTATACAACCAAGCTGCTGTTAGATAAACCCCACTTGATCGCACGCGAGCAGATGAAACGCTAAACGCGATCGCTCCACTTCCTCAGCTCCTAGCGGAACATACTGCTGACAGAGCTATCTTCATGAATGCGCCAAATAGTTTCCCCAAGGAGAT
>DATNQR010000316.1:0-2877 GCA_036703905.1 Thermosynechococcaceae cyanobacterium | reverse complement strand
GGTTACAAGCCGCCGCCTAAAAGGACTGTGAGAATAGTCTTGAGGCGGCTTTTATACTGACTATTGCGAGTTGACTATTGCGATCGGCTGTATTAACCCAACCCGCGACTAGAGGACGAGACGTTATTTCATGCCTATGCTCAATCCGCTCCCAGTTGTCTCAGCACTATAGTGCGCGCCCGTTCAGAAAGTTTGTCTAATAAAATATGCTCGGAGTCATCAATTAGCTGCTCTCTTTGCATGAGTTCAATCAGCGTTTGATGGAGCAATATTTCTGCTTGCTCTGCTCGGTCTGCAAGCCACAGATGAGTTGCAGTGTCCTGAGGAAACTGTTCAACGCATTGGGTAGTGTAGTGCCGAAACGCTTTAACTTGACGCAGAATACGAGCGAGGTAGCCAGGGCATTCACACGCAATGACCTCGGCGGCTCGACAAATTTCGAGCAACGCTTTCTCTGAGAGGTCGGAGCTTTTGACAGTTTGATTTGCGTCGGGCATAATTCAGTTTCACAGGACTCAAGGTTGGCTCAACCTGAAGCGATTTTAGGCAGCAGAGATGAGATTACTGATTAATACAACTTATATCCAGGAATACACTATTACCTTTGGACTGAACCTGAACCAACGCTATCGAGTAAATTTACAGAATTTCTTCTTTAGAATCCTACGTAATATCTTTTACCAATAATTCTGAACCATACACTGATGTCCTCTCCATCTAAGCTGTTCGATCGCCTGCATGAGGAGTGATGTTGAGATGAACTGATTTACACCCATATGCTGAATCGAGGGGTAGAGGAGTGTGGAGTCTACTGGATTTGGCCCCGTAATCCTTCCCCTCGATCACCGACTACTCACCCTGAAATCTTCACTCTGGAAGCGTTAATTCAGTCTGCGGGCAGCACGTATGAACAGCTTGTTTCTAGCTCACCCCTTAATGGTGGTGATCGTGTCCCTCGTGGTGATGATGCTCACCGTGGTGGTGGTCGTGATGGCTGTGGGCAAGGCTGGGATTAACCGCGATCGCCTGTTCTGCAAGCAGAGCCTCAATCTGCGGGTGCGCCCATTCCGCCGCCATTGCTAGAAACTCAGGACGATCGTTGACACACTCCATCCGTATGTAGGTTACTTCTGGGTGCTTGTGGTGCAGGCTGTGAATGATGTGATCCACATCCAGCAATGTTTCATGATTTTCGGTAGCAAAGCCGATCGGCATGAACACGAGCGCCGTCGCCCCCAGATCGATCAAATTGCGAGCGGCTAGATCAGCGTTGGGCTGCGTCCAATCGATTAGAGGCGTTTGGTGGTTCAGCCAGCCCACCGAGGTCAGAGGGAAACGGTTGATCAGTTTCTCTCTAACGCGATCGTAGAGCTTCTGGCTTTCATCAATGCCCGAAGTAAAGCCCTTTGCTTTGTGAGGACAGCCGTGATTCATCAGCACAATCCCGGTTTGGGATGGTAAGTGAGCTACGGCCAGTTCGGCTTTAATCTGGTCCTCAACTAGCTGGGCCAGCAGGTCAATGTAGGCTGGCTCATCGTAGAAAGAGGGAATGTAGCGTGTGCCTTTGAGCCAGTGTTCTGCGCCGTCTGATAGCTGAGCCAGCGCCTTGTTCACTTGCTCCACCGCGATCCCACTGGTAAAGATCGAATCCACTACCAGCAGAGGATAGATCAGCAGCTTGTCGAAGCCCTGCGCTTTGACTTCTGCCAAGACTTGCTCTGGCAAAAATGGTGCACAGAAGTTGAAGGCTTTGAACACTTGAACCTGATCGCCCCAGCGCTGCTGCAATTGCTGTTCGATCCCGACCCGTTGACGCTCAAAAATGGCGTTGTGAGGGGAAATGAAGCGATCGTGCTGGTGGCTCCACTCATGCAGATCGAACATAGCCAACAGCTTGGCTAGAGGTGGGTAGACCCAAGTGGGCACGGGCGCAAACTTAGCAGTCAGCAGATTGAGGGCCTGCTCATTGTAATTAGCAAAATCGTCATAGCTCTCGACCTCACCGTAGCCCATCAGCAGCACAGCTACTCGGTCTTGGGCAGAGGTTTCAAGCGGTTTCTGGAGTCTTTCAGGGGTAGCGACCACGGTACAAATCCTCGTTGGATAGTTTTCCCTGGATGCCCCCAGGGGGGTTAAGTATTGCTCTTAGCCTAGCATTCTCTTCTGAAGTGGACGCAGACCTTTAGCTTAAGGCCGTAATGTCCCCTGCTTTGGTCACTTTTCTGGGTGCTACTCTGGTCACTTTTCTGGGTGCTATTCTGGTCACTTCTCTGGGTGCTACTCTGGAAACCGCTTCTGGCGAACGTCTTCACTGTAGGATTGCACTGCCTGAGCAATGGTTTCGCGCAGATTAGCGTAGGGCTTGGCAAAAGGCGGTGTGTGGCTGGAAAGCCCCAGCAGGTCTGCGGTGACAAGGATTTGCCCATCGCAGTGAGGGCCAGCCCCGATGCCGATCGTGGGAATTTCCAATTTTTGCGTAATCTGTGCAGCCAACTCGCTGGGAATATGTTCCAGGACGATCGCGAAGGCCCCTGCTTGCTCCAAGGCGATCGCTTCTGCCAAGATGCGCTCTCCTGCTTCTGTAGACTGCCCCTGCTGCCGATAGCCCAACCGATGCACCGACTGGGGAGTTAGCCCCACGTGCCCCATGACTGGAATTCCCGCCTGCACCACCCGTCTCACGGTCTCTGCCGCTAGCGGATAACCGCCCTCCAGCTTCACGGCCTGTGCTCCAGTTTCCTTCAGCACCCGTCCAGCCGACTCGATCGCCTGCTGCGGACTAGCTTGATAGCTCATAAACGGTAGATCGCACACCAACAGGGCCCGCTTAACCCCCCGCCGCACGGCTTTGGCGTGGTGCAGCATTTCCTCTAGAGT
>DATNQR010000315.1:0-4384 GCA_036703905.1 Thermosynechococcaceae cyanobacterium | reverse complement strand
GGATTGATACCATATCTCTCTAATTTGAATTGATAACTAGAAAGTTCCTGGGTACCTTCCTTCATCTTTGATTAGCAATCCTGTTCAGAAGGGTTGCGTCAGCGATCGTCCTGGGAGAAGAAGATTTGATGGAGCAGCGCTTTAGTGAATCATGATTAACCCCCTCTCCTTTCCCGACTCCATAGCAAGGCTGACGTCGAGTATCGATCGCGCAGGTCTATGAGCAGGTTGTAAAATCGTTTGCTCTGGGTCAGGGAGCTAGGCGATCGATCTGCCACTCAGCTTCCTGCAAGCGATAGCGCAGGCGATCGTGGAGGCGACTGGGGCGACCCTGCCAGAACTCAACCTGGTGCGGCACAACGCGGAAACCTCCCCAGTGGGGAGGTCGGGGAACTTCCTGGTTTGCATACTGAGCTTGGAGTTCCTGGAAGCGCTGCTCTAGCACCTCACGATCGAGAATCACACGGCTTTGCTCAGAAGTCCAGGCTCCCAGTTGACTGGTCAGAGGGCGACTGTGGAAGTATGCTTCTGTTTCAGAATTCGACGTTTTCTCAACTCGGCCCTCAATCCGCACTTGGCGCTCCAAGCTGTCCCACAGAAACACGATCGCTGCTTGGGGATTGGCCAGCAGCTCTTTTCCTTTGCGGCTTTCGTAGTTGGTGTAGAACACAAACCCCCGATCGTCCAATCCCTTCAGCAACACAATTCGGGCTGAGGGAACTCCGTCTTTGGTAGCAGTGGCCAGAGTCATGGCGTTGGGTTCTGGCAGTTCGGCGGCCACGGCTTCGTCAAACCAGGCTTGGAACTGGGCGATCGGATTCGGGTTCACCTCCGCTTCGTTGAGTTGCTTTAGGGTGTAGTTAAGGCGGAGATCGGCAATTGGAGAAGTACTCATAGGGCGAGCTTAAAACATACCTGGAATGTAGCACCCAGGCTCAGAAATCAGGCAATAATTGAGCCTCTGAAAATTGAGATTCTGAGTGGAGCCTTTCCCATCATGACAGCATCTCCTCCTGAGGCCCGAGCAACTCGCAACCGCACCGTGGAACTGACCGAGACCGATCGCGATCGGCTGCGTCCGCGGCTGATTCGGGAGTTTCCTGCGGCTCAGTTTGTCGATCCACCCCAAGCAACCTTTCAAGGAGACTGTCTGGCTTGGGCCACCCATTTGCCCGACCAGTTTGTGGATTTGCTGATCCTCGATCCACCCTACAATCTGGACAAAAACTTCAACGGGCAGAAGTTCTCGCGCCGGTCTGTGGATGCCTACACCCAGTGGCTCGATCGGGTCATCGTCACCCTACGCCCGTTGCTCAAGCCCACTGCATCGGTTTATATTTGTGGCGACTGGTTTTCCTCCAGTTCCATCTTTGCCGTAGCCTCAGCCCATTTCACCGTCCGCAATCGCATCACCTGGGAGCGGGAAAAAGGCCGAGGCGCAAAAGCCAACTGGAAAAATGCCAGTGAAGATATTTGGTTCTGCACCGTCTCCGACACTTACACCTTCAATGTGGAAGCGGTGAAGCTGCGGCGGCGGGTGCTGGCTCCCTACCGATCGCCCGACGGCAGCCCCAAAGACTGGCAGCTTACCCAGACCGGGAACTTTCGATCGACCCATCCCTCAAACCTGTGGACAGACCTCACGGTTCCGTTCTGGTCGATGCCAGAAAACACGCCCCACCCCACCCAAAAAAGCGAGAAGCTCTTGGCCAGGTTGATTCTCGCTAGTAGTAATGGAGGCGATCGGGTGTTCGACCCCTTCTTGGGCAGCGGCACAACGTCCGTTGTGGCCAAGAAGCTCGGCAGACGTTATCTCGGCATTGAGCAGGATGAAGAGTTCTGCCTGCTGGCAGAAAAAAGACTAGAGCAGGCCGAAGCTGGCTCCAGCATCCAAGGATATGCCGATGGGATGTTTTGGGAGCGCAATGCTCAGATTAAATTAGCAGTCACTCCTCAATCTCTCTTCTCTTCTAAGACATTCCTGAAAGCTGAATGACTCTCATCCCCAGCCTTCTCCCGCAGGAGCTAGAATTCTAGTTCCCTCTCAGGGTGAGGGCTGTTCTGGTCGATTCATTCCTCAATTCAGCAACGCCAGATTGCGTAGGGCTGGAGAGAGTAGATTGGGGGAAGTAGATTGGGGGAAGTAGGTTGAGAGATGGCCCGCTAACTTATCCTCGAAAGCTAACTTATCCTCAGATAAGAGAGCGGCAGAACTGTCGAGGCCACAGCTAGTCACGATCGCGCAAACCAGTAGAAAAAATCGCACCATGCAACGCTCCCTAACCTACCTGGCTGGATTGGTGACGCTCACCGCTACGGCTGCTTTCGGATGTTTTTACCTGTCGTCTCTATTTCCAGTGAGCCCCAGAACAACAGTGCGACTCCCCGTGCCATGCGCTTCTAAGGGCAAAACCCCCGCCGCCAACGTCCAGGTGTTGAGTACTCATCGATGGTCGCAGGGTGTGGTGGTGTTGTATAGCGCTTTGTGCCCCGGTGATAACCCTAGAGCGCAGATGCAGCCCGTGTTTGGGCATCAGGTGGTAAAGCAGGATGGCATCAACTGGCAGGTGAGCGGCAGCGACAGCTATCGCACTGAGAAACTCGGTGCAGAGAGATCCGCCACCTCTTCCGAAAAGTTGGTTCGCTATAGCATCAGCAAGTCCACAAGTCAGGGGAACGATCGCTACGCCATTCTCTACGGTCAAGTCCTCAAGCCCAAAGTCACGGCAGTGGAAGCCACCTTCGACAATGGTCAAGTCGTGCGGGACGAAAGCGGGAATGGGGTGTTCGCGTTGATCGCTCCGGGTTCAAGCACAGTTTGCGAACTGCGGGTTCTGGGAGCAGATAACCAAATTTTGCAGCAGGAACTAACTTCACCGAGACGACTGACTCGAAGCTCGGTTTCCCCTCGCTGCTTGCCTGGTTCCCGCCAGTCCTAGGGCCGCAGATGTAGATCATGTGTAGTTAATGCTGAAGTTCTCACCTTCTGAAGTTCTCACCTCTCTCACCTCTATGAACCTTGCTTCTCCCCCTACCCGATCGTTGAGGCGATCAATGGAGCGCTGTCGGGCCCTCACCTTGGGTCTGTTTGACGAAATTGATCGCGCCACCTTTTGTGCCCAAGCCCACCCAGATTTCAGCCCGATCGGTTGGCACCTGGGCCACATCGCCTACACCGAAAGTCTCTGGATTCTGGAACGCCACGCGGGGCAGCCACCCCTATTCCCGCACTACCAGCGATTGTTTGCTGCCGATGGTTTGCCCAAGCACGATCGCGTCTGCCTCCCAACTCTGGCAGAAATCTTGGCTTACTTGGAGGCTGTGAGAGCGCAAGTTTTCGAGTACCTGGAGGTTGCTCCTGCCCAACACGAGCGCTTTTGGGTCTGGCTGCTGCAACACGAAAGCCAGCACGCCGAAACGATCGCCCTAGTGCTGGAACTCCTGAAGCAGCGAACCGCTCCTGCTTCCCCATTTCTTCATCCCGCTGTTCCTCCAACTCCCCAAATCTCCATCCCGTCCGGCGAGTTTGAGACTGGCAGTGATGCGATCGCTGCCCTGGACAACGAACGTCCCAGACATCGGGTGTACCTGGAGCAGTACAACATCGATCGCTATCCCGTCACCTGCGGACAGTATCGCGCCTTCATGCAGGCGGGGGGCTACTGCGATCGGCAGTGGTGGACAGAGGCGGGCTGGGCCTGGTTGCAAACGGCTCAGGTGACGCAACCGCTTTACTGGCAGGACGATCGCAAGTTCATAGACCATCCTGTGTCCGGTGTGAGTGCCTTTGAAGCGGAAGCCTACGCCCGATTTGTGGGCAAGCGCCTGCCGACCGAGGAGGAGTGGGAAAAAGCAGCAAGCTGGAACCCCGAAACCCTTCAGTGCCAAACTTACCCCTGGGGCGAAACTGAACCCGCAGAACACCTAGTCAACTACGGGCACACGATCGGGCAAACTACCCCAGTGAATGCTTACCCTTCAGGTCAAAGTCCCTACGGCTGCTGGGATATGTTGGGCAATGTCTGGGAATGGACAGCCTCTGAGTTTGTCCCCTATCCAGGATTTCAGTCCTACCCTTACCGAGGTTACTCTGAGATCTATTTTGATGGACGCCATCAAGTCCTGCGGGGCGGCAGTTGGGCGACGCGCACTTGGGCCCTGCGATCGACGTTCCGCAACTGGTACTATCCCCACGTTCGCGAGGTGTTGGCTGGGTTTCGCTGTGTGGCGAGGTGATGAAGTGGGGAGTTTTAAGCTTTGAGGTCTAAATTCCAGTCATCCCCTCGGTAAACTTCTCGGTAAACTTGTAGTTCTCCACCTGCAAAACCTCTGCGCGACGAGCCCACATTCGACCCATGCCCAAGTTTCAGGATGCCGCCACCTG
>DATNQR010000314.1:0-2729 GCA_036703905.1 Thermosynechococcaceae cyanobacterium | reverse complement strand
GATCGGGCCCTGGCGATCGCTCTGACACCTATGGGCAATGGTATCACTCCCTTTTTGATTCTGGAGTGCGCCCTGAGTCAGAAGCGCCCGTTGCGATTGTGGCACGGGTTGGTGCTACACCCTCGATCGACTCTGGAACTTGCTCAGAGGATGCCTGAGAGTAGGTTGCCCACGCTAGCCGCTTGAGAATGATACGAATCATAGCAATGTAAATCATTGCCTCCGAAGTTTCTGGCAAAATCTCATAGTCCTTCGACAAGCGCCAACTAAGAATTCAGTAGGTTACGAACAATTCAATCTCCTTCATCTGACTTCACCTTGGCTTTACAATTGAAGTAACAATTTTATTCCTAGTGTGAAGATTCAATGTGTATAAATACTGAGTACTGCCTTCATTTGTATATTCTTTGGGTGATGAAGCCAGCGAGACTACAGATTTCGGGTGAGATTCAGTAGAAATACTGGGCGTAACCGTATTTAGCCATATAATCAGTTTGACGCAATGCGTTGGGACAGCTTAGTCCTCGCTCCTATGAAAATCTCCCTTGAAGCTATTTTTGGAGCAGTTGTGCTAACTGGAACTCAGTTGCTTTTGCCAGTGGGAGCATGGGCAGAGGTGCAGTTCGATCGTCCTGCTGGCTCACTCCATTCCACTCCTTCCCCGAATCGCTCCAGTGCTTCGCATGTGGATGAATTCAAGCCGCCCGATACAGGTGGACCTAGTCGGAGTGGTGGCGCTGGCACTCGTTGAAGCAAGCTCATACTGAGAGGCCATGGTATTCCCTGAGCGAGGCTGGGATGTAGGAATGTCCTGAGTAGATTCGCCTGCTGAAATTAGTTGATCGGTCAGGTCTTTTTCGACAAGGCTACGACCTGATACTAAAACTGCGATCTGACAGAGATGATGAATAGCGAGTAGGATAGAAGCGATCGAAATCCTGCCCCGACGTAAAGAGCTTTTAACCGTCAATGCGACTTCAGAAACGGATTGCTTCGGTTGCCGCGACCCCGCTTAGACTTCTGCTTTGGGCAACCGTGATCATGGCTGGGGTTGCTGAGGCACAGTCTTCTCCTCAGGCAACCTCTCAGAATGATGTAGATCTTCAGATTGGAGTAGTGCAGCGCTTTGGAGCCAAGCCTGCCGATACGCTAGTGCTGCAAGCCGAGCCTGGAGATACTCTGACTCTGCGTTTCCAGACCAATGGACAAGAGAAAACAGTCACGAGCAGCACCATCAAGCTAGACGTGGTGATGGAGGCGTTGCCGGAGTCCAAAGTTGAGGAAAGAGTTGTTCTCAGCAGCCACCGCAGCTTTGAAAGTGCAGAAGCCAGCGCGAACCAGTGGCGAGACTTGGGCATTGCAACGGAGATTGCCCAGCCAGAGCGCTGGCAAGTGTGGGCTAAGCGCGATGTGTACACTACTCCCCTACTGCGGCGGCTGTTGCTGCAAAGCATTCGATCGCAGGGCAACTCTCTGGCTTACTTGGATACCAAAGTTCTGTCCCAGCAGCCCCGCGCTTCCTTTATTGCCAACAATTTCCGCTACACACGGGACTTTCTGGAAGTAACGGCGGGACGGCGGATGATTCAGGTGGGGCAAGGGGGAGCGGAGGAGGATCGCAACCGTCGGTTCTATGCAGGCAGTTTACGGCTGCAACCCAATGCCTACGGTAATTACACGCTGGTCAATCAGGTTCCTCTAGAAACGTATTTGCGCGGCGTTGTGCCCCACGAAATTGGAACTTCGGCCGCTCCCGCAGTGCTGGAGGTGCAGGCGATTCTGGCCCGCACCTATGCCCTACGGAATCTGCGCCGCTTTGCGATCGACCAGTACCAGCTTTGCGCTACTACTCAATGCCAGGTCTACAACGGGCTAATGGGCACAGCGCCCAGTACCGATCGAGCGATCGCGGCTTCCCGTGGTTTGGTGCTGACCTACGAGAATGAACTGGTGGACGCGGTGTACTCGTCCAGTACGGGCGGAGTCACGGCGGCGTTTGGGGATGTGTGGCAAGGGCCAGAGCGACCTTACTTGCGAACCGTTCTAGACTCCGTGAACAACCAGTGGGATTTTGCCAGCAAGAGCTTGGCGGACGAGAAGAATCTCCGCAGCTTCATCAGTCAGAAAGCTGGTTTTAATGAAGCTAGTGAGGAACTGTTCCGGTGGCGTGTGGAGAGCAATCTGGAAAGTCTGAACCAGGAATTGCGGAAGTTTCTTGATCGCACCAAAAATCCCTTCTCCTTCAACACGATTCAGCGATTGGAAGTGACGCAGCGATCGGTCGGTGGCCGGGTGCTGAAGCTTTCCGTGATCACCGATCGCGGTCGATTGGAACTGGAAAAAGACGAGGTGCTGATTGCTTTCGATGCTCCCAATAGCACGTTGTTTTACCTGGAACCTGTGCTGGACGAAAATAAGGCTCTGCGGGGATATGCCTTCGTCGGCGGTGGCTTCGGGCATGGTGTGGGTCTCAGCCAAACGGGATCGTACCATCTGGGACGGTTGGGTTGGACAAGCGATCGTATCCTCAGCTTCTACTATCCAGGAACGCAACTTCAGCCACTCAACCCCAAGATCACCTTCTGGCAAGAGCCAAAGCGATAGTCCGGTTTTCTTAAAGCTTGTGCCTTTACAGTCAACCTTCTTTTGAAGTTACCCTTGACGATCACAGGAACCTCTGATAGCGTCAGAAATAGATTGAGTCAGCAAAAAGTTTCAGGAAGCCGTCT
>DATNQR010000313.1:0-5591 GCA_036703905.1 Thermosynechococcaceae cyanobacterium | reverse complement strand
CCGTACTCGATCACGCCCATGTTAGGATCTCATCGATTGGTTAAAAGCGCGATCGCGCCTCCTATTAACCGACCTGTTTTGAAACGGCGATCGCTCATCCCAACACGTCTGAATCTCAGTATTTCCACTCCATGCGATCGTTTACTTACCTACGGCGACTCAGACCGATTGTGGCTTTCCAGACTAGCCCCATCCCAATCAGCGCCAGCCCTAGTCGCCAAACCTGTGGCTCTACCCAGAAAGCGAGAAATAGACAGGACAACAAACCAAACCAGGAAATCCAGACGGGGTAAAGCCGATCGGCGCGAGGCAGTTGCAGCGCTGCCAGATTGGTCAGAGCGTAATAAGACAGAACAGTAAAGGCGCTAAAAGACCAGGTGGTTTTGACGTTGCCCACCAGCACCAGCAGCGCGATCGTGCCACCCATCACCACCACCGCCACCGAGGGCGTAGTTCCCGCCGCGCTCACTTGGGCTACTGGGCGTGGCATATCACCCCGGCGACCCATGGCCAGCAGCACCCGCGACAAACCTAGAATCAAATTCAGCAGCACCCCCAGCAGGGCAACGATCGCCCCAACCGCCAGCACTTGCGCCACACCCGGAACCCCGAAGCGACGAGCAGCAAGCTCCAATGGAGCGGCGGACTGGGTAGCGTTGCTGAGTTCCGGTGCGCCCACTGCCCCCACGCCAATGATGGTGATCGTTCCGTAGATCGCCATCGTCACCAGCAGCGACAGCACAATCGCTCTGGGAATGGTTTCACGGGGCGATCGCACCTCTTCCCCCATCGTGGCAATGCGACCGTAGCCCGTGTAGGCGACAAACATCAGAGCCGTAGCTTGCAGTAGGGACGGCAGAGGGTTCTGAGCCGCAAAAAAAGGCGTGAAGTTGCTCAATCCGGCCACAGAGAAAGGAAGCAGCCCCGCGATCGCAAACGTGCCCAGAGACAGCAGCGTTAGCCCCACAATGGCAATGTTGACTTGATTCGAGCGCTGAATGCCTCCCAGCGCCACCAAAGTCATCACCAGCACCGCCGCCAGGGCGATCGGAACCAGCCAGTCCCGACCCGACCAGCCCAAACTGCTCAACAAGTACCCCGCAAATCCCAGGGCCGCCGTGGCCGCTGAGGCAGACTTAGCCAGCAGGAACAGCCAACCCGCCGTGAAGCCCAGCCACGGATTGAGATAGCGATAGCCATATTCGTAAGTGCCGCCGCTCACAGGATGATTGGCCGCCAGTTGAGCCGCGCTCAACCCGTTGCAGATGGCCACCAGCGCCGCGATCGCCACCGCCAGCGTGACCGATGGGCCAGCCACTCCTGCGGCCACGCCCAAGCTCACAAACACGCCCGTTCCCAGAATTGATCCCAATCCGATCAGCACAGCGCCAGTCACGCCCAGCGATCGCTTCAGGGTCGGTGAAGTTACCTTAGCCACGCTCAACCCGCTTGGTTAGTTTGAAGCCATAGCTATAGCAGATCTGAGGCACTAGAACCTGTCTTGACGAAGACAACTCCAGTTAGGGCTTTTTAGCCACAGGATTTTCGGTGCGAACCGTGAGAACCTGGGGTGGCGTGGAGTCAGGCGGGTACAGGAGATTTACCTGCACCGTGCGCCGATCGCCAGGTGGAAGATTCAGCTTCAGCAACGCTTCGCCTTCCTGGCCGCGCTGCTGCACCAGGTGAACATAGCGCACTTGGGCAGTGCCACGATCGTCGGTGTACCTGACCCGTACCGGCCCCCGAAAAAAGACCTGATCGCTAATGGGCTTCAGAAACAGCAAGCCGCCTTTCTTCCGATCCTCCTTGAGGGGAGTTTGCAGGGCGATCGTCACCGTCTGGTTCTGCTGAGTGGCGTTGTGCAGGGGCAGCGTCAGATTGTACTCAATGCCGTAGTTGCCGTTGGCGAGGTAAGCCGTGTCAGGGTAGCGGGCCAGCAGCTTGGCACTTTGCACCTGCCCTGTGCCAAACGCCCCTCGGTAGAGCGTGCTGAGGCCATAGGAAATGGCATAGCCACGTCGAGGAATGGTGAGGTCGCTGGCTGCGGGCCCATCCGTCAGCCTGGCCTGCCACTGAGAACCGATCGCCACGCCAGCGACTCGGCCATAGACCACGCGGGCGTAGTTTGCCTGTTCGCCGATCGGGGTGGGGGGAATGTCCCGCGGCCCCGACACACCACTCCGCTTCAGCAGCGCCTGCCACTCCTCCAGGGTCGGAATGCGCTCAGTTTTGTCTGGGTTGAGCGGAGAAAACATAGCCAGATTAGCAATGTGGATCGGGCCACTGCTTCGCATTCGCAGCAAGGTACTGCGCCCATTGGCTGAAGGCAGCACAGTTCCCACCGGAATCGGCAGGTTCATCAGCATCCGGCTTTCCCCCGGCGGAATCTGGATCACGGATGGCCAGTTGCCCTGTCTGCGCCCTCGCAGCACATCGCTGACCGCTCGACTGCCTGGGCCCGCGTAAACCGTGCCGATCGGATCGTCCACTGAGGCGGGCAGCTTCACAAACAGAGCATCGGGACGGGTGAGGTAGCTGGCTCCTTGCAGTACCTCCACAGTGACAGGTGCAGTACCGGGGTTCGCCAGGATCGCCCCCTGAAAAATGGTGCGGGCTTCGCTGGCAGTTTCGGCGCGGGTGATGTGGTGCGAGAAGAAATCGAAGCGCCCTTGAAACACATAGTTGAGGTGGGCGCTGGGCACTTGCATCTTGTCCGGCGGAAAAGTGGACAGCAGAACTCCCTCGGTTTGCACCACTTCAGGGCTGTTGCTGTTGAACACTGGAACCTCGTCCAGTTGACCGGGCAGAGGCCGCACCTCTTGGGGACGGAAAACTTCAACGGGAGGCAACGGGTCTTGGGGTTCGATGCGCTCCTGCTCTGGAATTGTTTGCAGGGGCGGAAGGATTTTGGGTGACTGTGGAGCCGGACGAACCGCAGGTGGGAGTGAAGGAAGAGGAGCAGGAGGAAGTGGCACGACGATTTGGGCCAGGGTGACGATCGACAGAATTGGCAGCATGGTCAAGCTTTAAGCAGTCCAACGATGAGAGCAACATTTCATTAAAGGGAGTTTCACGCGATGAGTTGCGTTCTAAGTAGTAATTTGATGAAGCCGAGATTTATACAGGAAAGGTTCTGAGCTAAAGTTTAACTTCTGTATCCTTTCCCACAGTTCCTACAGTAGTCAACCAAGGACATCAGGACTGTTGCTTAGTTTAGCGGCTGATTCTCCGATTCTGAAGGCCATTCTTTCTGAACTGTCTTTTCTGAACTGTCTTTTCTGAAATATGCAAGGCTTCTCGCTCATGTCTCTTAGTCCCCAGTCCTTCTTTCAGTCTTTTAGCCTCGATCGGCTTGTGTGCCCGGCTTTCCCACCCGTCCAGCGCTTATTTTACTGGAGCGTGGCCACAGGACTGACGGTCAGCAGCACTCTGGCTAGCTCGATCGCCAGCGCCGATCCAGCCAAACCTGGAACCAATGCCTACTGTGAAGTTCGAGGCGCTCAATCGAGCATTGTCACCGGCCGCGGAGTTTGCTTGTTTCCCAGTGGCAACCGCTACGAGGGCGAGTTGCGTGAGGGGCAGCGGCAAGGGCGCGGCACGTTCATTTATGCCGACGGAACCCGCTGCGAAGGGGAATTTCAGAATGATTTGCTCAATGGCATGGTCGTGTGCAAGCTCCCCAACGGCTCTCGCTATGAAGGGCAGATGCGCGACGACCAACGGGAAGGGCGAGGTCGGTTTGTTTTTGCCAATGGGTCGCAGTGCGAGGGTGAGTTCCGCGACAACCAACTCAACGGCTCAGGCGTTTGCAAATTTCCCAGTGGCAGTCGCTATGAGGGGCAGTTCCAGAATGGGCGACGGCAGGGCCGCGGCGTGTTCACCTTTGCCAACGGGGTACGCTGCGAAGGTGAATTTCGCAAGGAGACGATCGATGGGGCTGGGGTTTGCACCTTTGCCAATGGCGATCGCTACGAAGGCGAGCTGCGAGACGGCAGACAGGAAGGCAAAGGAACCTACGTTTTTGTCAACGGAACCCGTGTTCAGGGTGTGTGGCGCGATGGCAAATACGTAGAGGACAAGAAATGATATGGAGGACAAGAAATGAGGCAGTGGGTTCAAGCGTCTAGCCCGATCGAATCCTATGAGAAATAGAGCGACCTTCCGTTGGTTCCTTGATGAACAAGACTTACGCGCTTAAGGCTTAGAGCACTCGCGGCCCTTGGGTTTCCATCAGCGCTGCTACCCTGCGACCTCAGATCGGGCAAGGGTAAAGAACTACCCTTGCCCTTCTAACGAGCCTCTAGGGTTGGCATGATTTACAACTGTAGTACTGATCAAGAGGTTACGTTTGGCGACAGGATTGAAGGGACGATCGCTCCCGCAGGATCTCAGGTATGCCCTTGTCCATGAGTGGCTGACTCCGTTGGCAACGGGTGGATCAGAACTGGTAGTGCAGGAAATTCTTCAGCACATCGACGCGGATCTGTTTGCGCTGATTGATTTTGAGTCGGTCAATCCCCAAAGCTATCTGTACGGGCGCACGATCGGCACGACGTTTTTGCAGCATTTTCCGATGGCGCGGCGCGGTGTGCAGAAGTATTTGCCGTTTTTGCCCCTGGCGATCGAGCAGCTCGACCTGCGGGATTATGACGTGATTCTTTCCTCTTCCCATGCGGTGGCCAAAGGCGTTCTCACTGCCTCCCACCAACTGCACGTTTGCTACTGCCATGCCCCCATGCGCTATGCCTGGGAACTGACGTTTGAGTATTTGCGAGAAAGCCGTCTGGGGCGCGGGCTACCCGGCATCTTCACCCGCTATTTGCTGCATCGACTGCGCCAGTGGGATACCCTGTCGGCTAACCGAGTTGATTTTTTCATCGCCAATTCTCACACCACAGCCCGCCGGATCTGGCGCTGCTACCGTCGTTCTGCCGAGGTGATTTATCCGCCTGTGGCGATCGATCGCTTTTCCTTCCAAAGCCAAAAGCAGGATTTCTATCTCACCGTTTCGCGCCTAGTGAGCTACAAGAAAATTGCCCTGATCGTCCGGGCCTTTAACCAACTGGGCAAGCCATTGATCGTGATTGGCACAGGGCCAGAGCTATCGCAGATCCGGGAACTCGCTCGATCGAACGTGCAGGTGTTGGGCTGGCAATCCGATCGTGCAGTCGCAGACTACATGGCCCAGGCAAAAGCTTTCGTTTACGCCGCCTACGAAGATTTTGGCATTGCCCCAGTGGAAGCTCAAGCCTGCGGTACTCCGGTGATCGCCTACAGCGCAGGCGGCACAGGGGAAACCGTGCGCGATGTGCGCTCCCACGGTGAAAAAGGAACTGGGGTGCTGTTTGCCGCCCAAACCGAGGCGGCAATCGCCGCCGCAGTCCAGGAGTTTGAGCAGCATCGATTTAACCCGGAAGTGGCTCGATCGCACGCCCTCAGCTTCAGTCCCCAGGTCTTTCAGCAGCGCTACCAAGCTTTTGTTGCCCAGTGCTACCAGCAATTTCATGGGACTTACAGTGATGCTGACAGGTGAATTAAATCGTTCGGTAGACTGGGGTAAAACAGGGGTGAAATCCCCCCGGAGCCGGTGA
>DATNQR010000312.1:0-4477 GCA_036703905.1 Thermosynechococcaceae cyanobacterium | reverse complement strand
GCGGCGGCGATCGACTGTTATCAGCAACGTTTGAAACTAGCGCGGCAGATCCAGGATTCCCGCCTTGAGCAGCAGATCTTGGGCAGTCTTCGAGTGGCCTACTACGCCATCGGAGATTACGCCAAGGCGATCGAGTGTGCTCCAGAGCGGCAAGCAAATCTACAGACCAGGTAGAAACCTGCTTGATTTTCCTGCTACCCTGCTTTCTATTTCCCTACTGCTCAAATCTCCGGTTCAATTCCGGCGGCCCGAAGCTGGGCCGCCAATCGATCAGCCCGTTGGCGTTCCTGCTGGACGCGTTGGCGTTCCTGCTCAATTTGCTCTGTGCCCCACAGCAGCAGAGAACCCTGCTGATCCCACCAGCGCAACCAGAAACCCGTGCGGTTTTCGCGGCTGCCCTGCCACACCCCCAGAAACAAATTCATTTCAGAAATCCAGTAGCGCTGATTTTCGTCAGGAGGCTGCAAGCGATAGCCAGCTTCGCTCAGGCGGTATAGCTCCAATGTGCCGCTCGTCGGCTCAAAGATGGCATAGTGAGGAACTTTCAGCACCCGCTCGTAGAAGAAATACTTGCCGGGCGGGTGAGTAGCTTTGATGGAGTACTCGCCACCTTCGGTGGCAGAGAGAAACTCCATGACGATCGCCAGGGTTCCACCTTGCAGTTGCGGCGTGTAGCTGCGATTGACTTCTGTCCGTGGAACGGCGATCGCGTCCACATAACCCCAGTCGGGTGCTTTGATCACCAGTTTGTCGTTGACTGTAGCGCAGATGCCGTAGTTGGTGAACACGAAAGAATTTTCCGGCAGTCGATCGGCTAGTTCCAAACTATGAGTGAGGGCGGCAGCCAGAGCGGGTTGATCAGTGTTGTCCACAGGGTCGTCAGGAAGAACGTAGTCGTCGGGCAGCTTCTCCCAGGTGACTTTCAGCGGCGGAGTGTCAGCAAGTGGCGAAGTGTCAGCAAGCATGGCGGTTTCTTAGGCGCAGTTCTTCAGTCGCTAACTTGATTTCAGTCTATCCAGAAGCAGGACGATCGCCAAAAGCAGGACGATCACAAAAAGTACACACATGAGCAAAACGCTCCATTCTCCGCGATCGTTCCCACGGTTCCTTTACAATACTTAAAGCGATAGAGGCAGAATCGGAAATGCGAGTTGCGATCGTTGGGGCAGGATTGGCAGGATTGGCGGCCGCCGTGGAACTGGTGGATGCTGGACACACAGTAGAAATTTTTGAAGCGCGGCCATTTGTGGGTGGCAAAGTAGGCAGTTGGGTTGATGCCACCGGAAACCACATTGAAATGGGGCTGCACGTCTTTTTCAACAACTACTACAACCTGTTTGCGTTGATGCAGAAGGTGGGAGCCTACGAAAATTTGCTGCCTAAAGACCATGTTCACACCTTCATCAATCGCGGCGGAGAAGTAGGGGAACTGGATTTTCGCTTTTTGGTGGGTGCGCCGTTTCATGGATTGAAGGCGTTTTTCACTACGGGGCAACTGACGCTGCAAGACAAAGTGCAGAACGCGATCGCCTTGGGCACAAGTCCGATCGTTCCCGGTTTGGTTAATTTTGACCTAGCCATGAAGCTAATCCGTGCCCTAGACGGCATCTCCTTTGCTGACTGGTTCCGCAGACAGGGCGGCTCCCAAAACAGCCTGGAGCGGATGTGGAACCCGATCGCCCTGGCCCTCGGCTTCATCGACACCGAGGAAATCTCGGCTCGGTGTATGCTGACCATTTTTCTGATGTTTGCGACCAAAACCGAAGCCTCGCGGCTGAATTTGCTGGCGGGGTCGCCCGGAGAATACCTCAGCCAGCCGATCGTGGACTACATCGAAGCAAAGGGCGCGAAAATTCACACGCGGCGGCAAACTCGCAAGATTCTGTTTGAGGGCGAGGGCGAGAATGTGAAGGTGACGGGACTAGCGATCGCTCAGGGCGAAACCGAGGAAATCATCACCGCCGATGTCTATCTGGCCGCCTGCGACGTGCCTGGAATTCAGCGCTTGTTGCCTTCTGACTGGCGTAGCATTCCTATGTTCGACAAGATATACAAGCTGGAGGCTGTGCCTGTAGCCACAGTGCAACTCCGGTTCGATGGCTGGGTGACGGAGATGAACGATCGCGCTGCGCGTCAGCAGGTGGAACACGCCGCCGGGATTGATAATCTGCTCTACAGTGCCGATGCGGATTTCTCCTGCTTCGCCGATCTGGCCCTGTCCAGTCCCAAAAACTATTACCGTGAGGGACAGGGTTCCCTGATGCAGATGGTGCTGACTCCGGGTGATCAGTTTGTGCCCATGAGCAATGAGGCGATCGCTCACCATGCTCTGGAGCAAATTCATGATCTGTTTCCGTCTTCCCGTGAACTGAAGATGACTTGGTTCAGTGTGGTGAAGCTGGCCCAGTCCTTGTACCGCGAAAACCCTGGTACGGATGTCTATCGACCCACGCAGAAAACGCCGATCGCCAATTTTTTCTTGGCCGGAAGCTACACGGCACAGGACTACATCGACAGCATGGAGGGCGCAACGATTTCTGGCAAGCAAGCCGCCGCCGCGATCCTGGAGCCGACGGGGTATAAGGTAGAAGGAACAGGATTATTCAAGTACTAACTGTTCGAGATTCCATTGCTGAGAGGCTTAGACATCATCCATGTCCAACTGGTTAGAACACAGCGTTCAAGTCGAAGTCGATGCGCCGATCGATCTGGTCTGGAGTCTTTGGGCGAATCTAGAACAGATGCCCCGATGGATGAAGTGGATCGATTCGGTGACTGTGCCAAAGGAAACCCCGGATCTATCCCTGTGGAAGCTGAATACGGGCGGCATGGAGTTCACCTGGAAATCCCGCATTACTAAAGTGTTGCAGAACCAGATTATTCAGTGGGAATCGGTGGATGGATTGCCGAATCGTGGTGCAATTCGGTTCTACGATCGCGGTGCAGAAGGCAGCGTTGTCAGAATGAGCGTGGCCTATGCCATTCCGGGTTTCTTGGGGAAACTGCTAGACAATTTGTTCATCGGTCGAGCAGTTGAATCAACGCTGCTGGAGGATTTGGAGCGCTTTCGCGTTTACGCGCTGCAAGTTAAAACGAACAACTCGGAGGGCTGAAAGCGAAATGGCGAAAGCAAATCGACGCTTGTTTCTTTCTGGCGCTTTAGGGTTAGCGGGGGCAGGCGCAGCAAAATCAGGGATGTCTCGATCACCATCTGAAATTACCGTCAGCACTGTCAAAGAATTGGTTGCAGCGATTGGGCCCGATCGCACAATCAAACTCAAGGCAGGAACCTACACGCTTTCTGACCTCGATCCAGACGATCGCACTCAGTACGCCTACTTCACCGAGACGGGCGTCGCTGGACATGAGTTAATCATTTCGGGTGCAGACAACTTGAAAATTCTGGGCGAAGGTAGCTCGTCTCGCATTCTCACCCAGCCAAGAGCCGCTCAGGTTATCACTTTCGTTAACTGCCGAAACGTTACGCTCAGCAACCTTGAAGCCGGTCATTCTCCAGAGAAGGGTTACTGTTCGGGCGGCGTTCTCTCTTTGCGAAATTGCCAAAATATCAGCGTCAATAACAGCGTTTTGTTTGGGAGTGGTACGTTAGGAATTCAGGCGCGCCGAGTAAATAATCTAGTTTGCAAAAATACAGTGATTCAGGAGTGCACGGAAGGCATTCTGAGAATTTCGCTGTCAAAAAACTTCTCTTTTCAAGGCTGTCAGTTCACTGGGAATGGTCAGTACGATCTAGTAGAAGTCAATGCTTCTTCTGGTATCAGCTTTTTAGGGTGTCAGTTCAAGAATAATTTTAGTGAGCCTCCTGTTATAGGATTTCCTGACGGAAGGACTTTTACCGCTCCTTCTAATTCTTATAAGTACTATTTCTTTAAGGCAGAACAAAGCGATCCAATTCAGTTGACTGATTGCACGATCGCCGATAATCGCGTGGAAAACTTTGTTCCTGCTCCAGAACAAGTTAAGTTAGTGAACACTCGCTTCAGTAACAATCGATTTGCGCTGAATAGCCCTGATGCGAAGTAGCGATCGTGATTCATTCAGCGCTTATTCGTTCAGCCCCATTCAGCGCTTCTAGAACCGCTTTGGGCATAAGTTGATCCTTAAACCAGACCAAACGGGCGGTAGTATCGCTGAAGTTGACTCCGGCCTTCTCTAGGTTCAGGCGCTCCGAAATCGCCAGAATCAAATCATCCCGCCCAGCTTGGCGCACCTGGGAGAACTTCTTTTTCAAATACTCCGGTCGCCAGTAGCCAACAATTTCCAGCAGGAACGATCGGCCATCGGGATGCACCAGCCGAAAATCCGGGATCATGATGCTGCCTGGAATTGGGATCAGATCAACCTCGCGTTCCAGTCGCCACTCGGTTTTGGCTTTGTCCCAACGCTCCACGAAGCCCGCCTCTAACAAGCTGTCATAGGTTTTGCCGGGGGGATAGTGCGTCACCAACCCGCACTC
>DATNQR010000311.1:0-3912 GCA_036703905.1 Thermosynechococcaceae cyanobacterium | reverse complement strand
ATCGCCATCCCGCACGTCGCCTTCCTCTTTGCTACGCTGCAACAGATCCGTTAGCACTTGGCGCACATCGCCGACAATCGGCACTTCCGGGGCACGGTTTTTGCCCACTTCGGCCGGGTCAATATCGATGTGGATGACTTTGGCACGGGCAGCGAACTCGTCCAGCTTGCCTGTAACACGATCGTCAAACCGTGCGCCGACAGCAATCAGCAGATCGCACTCTGTCACCGCAAAGTTAGCGTAGGCTGTGCCGTGCATTCCCAGCATCCCCACAGAAAGTGGATGATGCTCATCAAACGCCCCGATTCCCATCAAGGTTGTGGTGACGGGCAGGTTGAACCGTACCGCCAGTTCCGTGACTTCCATATGGGCATTGGCCGCGATCGCACCGCCTCCAACGTACAGCAACGGTTGTTTCGACTGCCGAATCAGCTTCAACGCGTGAGACACCTGACGGGGATTTCCCTTTACAGTGGGCCGATAGCCAGAGAGCTTGATTGTGCCGGGGTCGATCGGCGTGTAGTCAAACTGCATTTGGGCAATGTCTTTAGGTACATCAATCAGCACTGGGCCAGGTCTGCCCGTGCTGGCGATGTAGAATGCCTCTGCCACGATTCGGGCCATGTCTTGCGGGTCGCGCACCACGTAGGAGTGCTTGACGATCGGCAAGGTGATGCCGTAGATGTCGGTTTCCTGAAATGCATCACTGCCGATCGCGTAGCTGGGAACCTGTCCAGTCACAATCACCATGGGGATCGAGTCCATCTGGGCTGTGGCAATGCCCGTCACCAAGTTCGTTGCGCCGGGACCAGACGTGGCAAAGCAAACCCCCACCTGACCCGTCGCGCGGGCATAGCCATCTGCGGCGTGGGCTGCGCCTTGCTCGTGCCGCGCCAGGATGTGCTGAATGCCACCGGCTGCTTCGGCCTTGTATAGCTCGTCGTAAATTGGCAGAATCGCGCCACCCGGATAGCCGAAGACGTGCTTCACGCCATGCCGTTTGAGACTATCGATTAATGCAAACCCGCCCGTTGCCCGCCTGACCGCCACTCGTTGCAGTTGCACTGAGGAACCTCACCCTTGCTTAAGTTTGACTTGCTGGAAGAATTGAATTAGAGAATTGAATCAGTTGAAGCTAATTTGTATCGAATGCTGCATTAGAAGCCTAAGTTTCTTCAGTCTAGAACCGATCGCAATCTCTGTCGAGAAATTTTGCAGGCGCGATCAGGTTCCTGGAAAGCTGACGACGCTTGGAGTGTGAACGTTTCAACACTCTATAGCACATGAGCGTTTGCTGACAATTCGGCTGCTTGTAACGTAGTTGTAACGATTGAATCAAGCCACGCGAAAAAACAGCCGCTAGAGGTTGAGAGCGATCATAAATCAGTAGTCGTGATTGAATGCGCGATCAAAGCTTCGAGATCCTTACCTCTGACATCTTCAAAGCTGCTGAAGCTCAACCTTGTTAATCTCCTTGCAGTTCCTCACACGGGAGCTGGAACAGTTTGGGGGATTGGGGCCGGCACTGGCTCGGGAACAGGAGCGGGCACGGGTTCTGGGACAGGGATTGGAACAGGCTCAGGGGGAACCGGCGTGGGATCGGGGACAAGGTTAGGCGGAATGCCAGGATCGGGAGTGGGATAAATCATGGGAACAGGAATTTTAGGGCCGATCGCAATTTCCGAGAATAGTCTCTACCTGTCAGTTCTCTAGCAGCTATGGACTTCATTCATGATGGCGATCGAGTTCCAGTTTGTCCATATCTATAGCCATAGTCTCAATCCATAATTATGTCTCATAGGTTAGAAAGGGTTACAGGAATGGAACCCCTGGCTGGGGCAACGCCCCCACAACCCCTTCAAACCCTATGCTCTAAGTCTGTCTACAGCTATATCTGCTTTCGGCAACATTCTCGTGGGTAACGATCGCTTGCAGATTGAGCTAGAAGCTACACCCGCACCGCAGCTTTCTGTTTGCTGAACAACTTGAGAATGCGATCAGCCATTTGGGGCGGAGTTAAGCCCAGTTCCGCCTTCGATTCTTCCGGCGTGGCGTGATCCACCAGCACATCGGGAACACCAATGCGGGTCAGCGAGGCCGTTAACTCAGCATCCAGTAGCGCCTCCGCCACTGCCGAGCCAAAGCCACCCTGCAAGCAGCCTTCCTCCAGCGTCACGACCCGACCTAGCTTCTCAGCCAGGGGCAGAATGAGTTCGGTGTCGAGGGGTTTAGCGAAACGGGCATTGACCACAGTGGCTTGGATACCGTGTTCGCTGAGAATTTCGGCGGTCTGCATGGCAGGATAAACCATTGAGCCGTAGCCCAGCAGTAGCACGTCATCGCCCTGGCGCAGAATTTCGGCTTTGCCGATCGGTAGAGTTTCCCAGCCCTCCTCCATCAGAGGCACACCGTAGCCGTTGCCTCTGGGATAGCGCAGGGCGATCGGGCCTAAGTGCTCAATTCCGGTGACAATCATGCGCTGGAGTTCGGCTTCATCCTTAGGAGCCATCAGCACCATGTTGGGAATGCAGCGCAGGTAGGCAATGTCATACATTCCCTGGTGCGTCGGGCCATCAGAGCCGACAATGCCGGCCCGATCCATGCAGAAGAACACCGGCAGGTTTTGAATGCAAACATCGTGAACAATCTGGTCGAAGGCCCGTTGCAGGAATGTGGAATAGACCGTCACAACGGGACGCATTCCTTCGCAGGCTAGCCCAGCGGCCAAGGTGACAGCGTGCTGTTCGGCAATGCCCACATCCATGTACTGGTCAGGAACCCGCTTTTGCAAGATGTCCAGCCCAGTTCCGGTGGCCATAGCGGCGGTGATGCCGACGATGCGGGGGTCGTTTTCTGCTAGCTTGCTCAGGGTTTCGCCAAAGACTTTAGAGTAGCCAGGGGGCTTGGGCTTGCTGGAAGGAACGGCTTTGCCCGTAGTCAGATTGAAGGGAGTCTGGGCGTGGTAGCCGACCTGGTCTTTTTCAGCAATTTCGTAGCCCTTGCCTTTGATAGTGGCGACGTGAACCAAGACAGGGCCAGGCTGCTTGTGGGCCAGTTGAAAAGTGGTGATTAGTTCTTCCAGATTGTGGCCGTCGATCGGCCCCATGTAGGTAAAGCCCAGTTCTTCAAACACTGCGCCGACTTTGGGCACAGCCAGCCGCTTCATTCCTTCCTTAACGCGGCCCAGTTCTGGCGCGAGGGAATCGCCAAAGGGCAGAAGCTTCAGTTGCTCCTCCAGGTTGTCCGTGAGGAACTGCACGGGCGGACTGAGGCGCATCTTGTTGAGATATCGGGGAATTGCACCAACGTTGGGGGAAATCGACATTTCGTTATCGTTCAGTACCACCAACAGGTTAGTTTTGGGCAGGTGTCCTGCGTGGTTGATGGCCTCCAGGGCCATGCCTCCGGTCAGCGCTCCATCTCCAATTACCGCCGCCACTTTGAATTTCTCGCCCTGCATATCCCGCGCCAGCGCCATCCCCAGCGCTGCCGAAATGCTGGTGGAAGCATGGCCCGCGCCAAAGTGGTCAAACTTGCTTTCGCAGCGCTTCAGATAGCCCGCTACGCCGTTCTTCTGCCGCAGGGTATGGAAGCGATCGTACCGACCTGTCAGCAGTTTGTGCGGATAGGCCTGGTGTCCCACATCCCAGGTCACTTTGTCGTGATCTAGATCCAGGGTTTGGTAGAGTGCTAGAGTCAGTTCCACTACGCCCAAACCCGGCCCCAGGTGTCCGCCGATCTCCGCCACCGTTTGCAAGTGCTTCTCACGAATTTGCCGGGCAATCTGCTGGAGTTGGTAAATTGACAGACCGTGTAGCTGGTTTGGATGGGTAATTTCACTCAAGTGCATACCGCGTTATCCTCTGGGCTGATAAAGAAATCCTATAAAGTACACTTTAGTGGATTCCAGCT
>DATNQR010000310.1:0-7471 GCA_036703905.1 Thermosynechococcaceae cyanobacterium | reverse complement strand
ATCAACGACTTGAATTGGGGGATAGCCAACGTGAGTGATTTCACGGGCGACGGACTTGCCGATATTCTGTGGCGCAACGATGCGAACGGCGACACAACTTTGTGGGAACTGGATGGCACCAGCCTGAGGCAAGACTATGTGTTGCCCACCATCAATGATTTGAATTGGGAGGTGCAGGGCTAAAAACTTGAGGTGAACTCCCCCATAACTCTTTGTACGATCGCCGCCCTACCTCTGAACTTCGAGGTCGTCTCCAGTCGAGACTACACCGGAGAACGGAGCGGCTGGTCTGGTGTGGCAGAACAAGAGCAATGAGATGCTTTGCGAGTGGTTCCTGGAAGACCCCACCTACATCGGTTGCTTCCAGCGACCTGGACTCTGGTGCGAGGGTAGAAGCCTCATAGGTTAGGACAAAGTGCAGGGGTTTCACCCTTGGCTGGGGGCGTTTTGCCCCCACACCCCGTCCTAACTCAATGTCCTAAGCTGCCTGTCTACAGCTATAGCCGTAGAAAAATTCGTCGGGACGGGGGCTTAAGCCCCTCATTGCCACACAGCTTCAGCATTGTTTTAAGCAAGCTGTCTATAGTCACAGAACTCATTGAAAACCTTTTTTGACCTTTGTCTTCTTATCCTTCGGCTTCGATTTGCTCACCTCAGCCAGCGCTGATTGAAATAGCTCGTTGAGATGGAGCGGAACGCTGGCGATCTCCGGTAGTTCGGGTTCCAAAGGTTTCTTGTGCTTGACTAGCAAAGCATCAAGATCAGAAGCTAGGTCAAATTCAGGACGATCGAGGTGCGATCGCAAAACCTGCTCCAATTGTTGAGGGTGTTCCGCCGCAAGGCGATGCCAGACGAAGGCATTGATGGACAGGTCTTCCAGGTATTTGCGGACGATCACGATCGGGCCTTTTTCAGTTAGCGCATCTGCGGATTCCAGCACCTGCTTGAACTGAGCGTGCTGGGGCAGAAACATCTGTCCCCAGCGTGGATCAGCTAGAACAGTCACACTTTCAGCCTTTTTCAGTTCCGCAGGCAACTCAATCTTGGGAGACACCATTTTGGTGACGGCTTCTTTGCTTTTGAGCATTGTGGAAACGGCTTTAGCATCCACGCCCATTGTCTCAGCCACCTCCTCTAACTCGTCTTCATCAATCCCGGCTTCTTCGGCCATTTCTGACAGAGATTTTGTCTCGTCAATTCCAGCTTGAGCTAACTGTTTTTTGGTCAGCACTTCCTGAAATTCGGCAATCTTTTTCCCCAGTTGATATCCTGACAGGGTTATTTCACTGCTGCCGAAGAAATTCAAAAAATCTTGATGGTATCGCTCTACTGATTTCCAGGCTTCTTCGAGCAGTTCTGGTGCGTCGCTGTAGAGAGATTCTTTGTAGTTTTGCTTGAAGTTGCCGATCGCCACGGCTAGCTTTGGCTTGCCCAAACTGCCCAGGGGTTTGCATGGGCCAGAGAACATCCAGTAGTCATCAGTGACGGGCGCAATTCGAGTCAGCAGAATTTCCCCCAGCTTGAAGCGCTGCATTTCCTCCAGAGTTTGTGAGTCGTTCGGCTTCACAAGGTATTGCTTGGCGGTGAGCCAGTTCATCAGCTTGAAGCCATCGGGCAAGATTTCCAGCACTGCAAACAGCCCCACAAAGCTGCGATGCCAGCCCTTCAGCAAAGCCCGATCGTCCGCCGAAAGCTCCGCGCTCTGGGCTGCGGCAAACAGTTCGATCGGTGTTTTTTCGCCCGCTTCGCCTTCAGAAACTTTGCCTTCTGAGAGGAAGCGATCGATGACTAAATTACGCTGGTGAATATCCTGCGGTTGAGATTGGGTCAGATGGTCGGCCGAAAAAGTTTCCAGGGCGATCGCCAACTCTCCTTCCGCATCAAATACATAGGAGAGAAGCGCCTGCTTCAGTTCCCGCGATCGCTGCAAAATTGCATCCACTGGCTCACCTCAAACTCTGCAAGCTACACCATACCTTACATACCGTCCGTCAAACTCCGCAGGATAGATTTCTGTGAGGACATCCTAATTTTTGGCGGATTTGGAGTCTGTGCTGAGGGCGCGATCGAGGATTGATCGTGCCTCCTCAGCCTGGGTTCTGGCTTCCCGGAAGCGCAAATTTGTCTGGGCATAAGTTTTCAGCACCTTGAAGCCCTCCTTCAGGCGGGTGATCTCCTCTTCGCTGACGATCGCATCATTGAATAGAACATCAATCTGTTCACGGATCTTGAGTGCCTCCGATCGCGATTCTTGCACCTTCAACTTCAGAGTAGCCAGGTAGCTGAGGATCTGGACTGCCTGCGTAATCGCGTCTTCGTCGCCGTTGGCCGCGGAGGGAGGTTCTTTCACTTCGATAAACTGCTGAGGGCCAAAGCCTTCCGAAAGGTCTGTAGGGAGTTTACCCGCGTCCATCAGTTCAAGCAACTGATCCATTGCTTTTTCACGGGCTTTGGGCGAGTCTTTGCCAGAGATTGTTAGGACAATTTCGGGACTTTGAGCCAGGGTGTACTGAACCATAAAATCATAAGAACAAGTGTATTGATTTTAGCCTGAGTTGTTTGACTCAGATAGATCTTTTACTCAGTCAGAATTTCAGGAGAACAGATCTTAGAACGCTTGTTCTAACCTGTGGTACAAATAAAGGAATTCTATTCCGTGCAGACTGGGACAGAGCGGCTACACTTGAACCTTAGATTTTCCGGCTCCGGTAGCCTGTGTACATCAAACGCCTGGAACTGACGAACTTTAAATCTTTTGGCGGCACAACTCCGATCCCATTGCGATCGGGGTTTACAGTCATTTCCGGCCCCAACGGCTCTGGCAAATCCAATCTGATTGACGCACTACTGTTCTGCCTCGGTCTGGCCGGTTCTAAAGGAATGCGGGCCGAGCGCTTACCCGATCTGGTCAATCAAACCCAAACCTCCCGCAGCCGCGCCACTGTGGAAGCCAGCGTCACGGTGACGTTTGATTTGAGCGATCGTCCCGAAGATCTGGAAGACACGATCGAGCGCCAAGTCAGCACTGTTAGCACGAACGGCAACGGCTCCCACTCCGTCGATCCTCCCCTCCTGCACTCCTCCACTCCCACAGAATGGAGCGTCACCCGCAAACTCCGCGTCACCCAGCAGGGAACCTACACCTCCAACTACTACGTCAACGGCGAACCCTGCACCCTGACAGAACTCCACGAAGAACTGAACCGCCTGCACATCTACCCCGAAGGTTATAACGTCGTGCTGCAAGGGGATGTGACGCGGATTATCTCCATGAATTCGCGGGAGCGGCGGGAGATTATCGATGAACTGGCGGGGGTAGCAACCTTCGATCGCAAGATCAACCAAGCTAAAGAAAAACTGGACGCGGTGAAGGATCGGGAAGACCGTTACCACATTGTTGAGAAAGAGTTGATCGACCAGCGCGATCGCTTAGCCCAGGATCGGATCAAGGCTGAGAAGTACCAAAAGCTGCGATCGGAACTGCACAGCAAGGAAAAGTGGGAAGTGGTGATCCGCTATCGCCAATCAGCCCAAGCGGTCGAGCAGTTGCAGGCGCAGATCGGACGAGACGAAGCCGCGATCGCTGACCTGACGGGACAGGTAGGGACGATCGCCACTGTGATTCAGCAAGCCAGCACAGAGCTAGAGCAACTCAACGCACGAGTGAAAGCCCTGGGCGAGGAAGAGTTACTCTCCCTGCAATCCACTCTGGCAACCCGCGAAGCAGAACTGCGGCAGCTTCAGCGCCAAGATCAGGATTTGCAAACCGCCCGCCGGGATTTGGAAACTAATCTGGTTCGCACCCAGCAGGAGATCCAGTCTCATCTGCAAACCCTAGAGCGGCTGAGCCAGGAACAGCAGCAGATTGAGAGCCAGGATCTAACCCAGTTGCGCCACGATCGCGATCAAGCCCAGCAGGCCTTAGAGCGAAACCGAGAAGCCGCCAATGCCTCTGCCGCCAGTGCCGAAGCCTGGGTGCAGGAGCAAACCCAACTGCACCACCAGATCGAAACCCTAGTCAATACCCTGGAACCTCAGCGCACCGAGCAGGCACAGCTACAAGAACGATCGCGGCAGCTGGCGCGCCAGCTTCAGGAGCAAACTCAGGCGCAGCACGGATTTGAGGGGGCGATCGTCATCCAGCAAACTCAGCAAGCAGAACTCACAACTCACCTCACCACCGCCCAACAGCAGGTGCAAATCCTCGCCCAGTCCCTCGCCAATGCCGAACAGGAGTTGCAGATTCAGCAGGAAACCCAGACCCGCCTGCTGCACGAACAACGGGACAAGCAGCGCCGTTTGGACAAACTGGAAGCCCAAACCCAGGCAATTCGAGAAGCACAGGGAACCCACGCCACCCAAATTATTCTGCAAGCGGATTTTCCTGGGGTGTGTGGTTTGGTGGCCCAACTGGGACGGGTCGATCCCCGCTACCAACTAGCCCTAGAGACTTCAGCCGGGGCGCGGTTAGGCAACATTGTCGTGGAAGATGACGCGATCGCCGCTGCTGGGATTGAACTACTGAAACAACGCCGCGCCGGCCGCGCCACCTTCTTACCCCTAAACAAGCTGCAACGGGGTCGAATTCCCGCCAACAATGAAGTGCGATCGCTCCAGGGTTGTCTGGGGTTTGCGATTCATCTGATCGAGTTTGATGATCGCTACCGGGATGTCTTCGCCTACGTTTTTGGCTCTACGGTGGTATTCGAGTCCCTCAGTGCTGCCCGTCGCCATATGCGCGATTATCGGATCGTGACTCTAGACGGTGAGCTGTTGGAAACCTCTGGCGCAATGACGGGCGGCAGTAACGCTAATCGTTCCTCTATCCACTTCGGCACGGTGGACGCAAGCGAGTCAGCAGAGGTCGTAGGTCTACGCGATCGGCTGCGGGAAATCGAGAAAATCCTGGATCACTGCGAGGCTGCGATCGCCAAGGCTGGTCGCTTGGCAAAGGAGCGATCGCAAGCGCTGATCGAAGCCCGCCAGCAGCACCGCGAAACTCAGATTCAAGCCGATCAGCTCAAGAAGGAATTGCAGACCTCGGAATCAGGATTGGTGCAGGTGCGATCGCAGCTAGCCCAAAACGCCCAGGAACTCACCACCGCTCAGACTCGCCTGCAAATTCTAGAATCTGGCATTCCCGCCCAGGAACAGCAGCTTCAGCAGTTGCGCCACGCCCTGACCCAACTGGAGCAATCTCACACCCACAGCGAGTGGCAGCAAATTCAAGCAACTCTGCGAACCCAGGAAGCTGAGTTGCAGCAGCGAGAAACAGTGTTGCGATCTACAGAACAACGCCTGCGGGATCTGGAAAACCAGCGCCAGCGCGAGCAGGAAAAACTGCAACAGTCCCAAGCGCGACTTCAGGACTTGCGATCGCAGCAAACCAACTTCCTAAATCGCCAATCTAGCAGCAGCAGCCAACTCACAGCGCTTAACACCCAGATCGATCAAACTCGTAACGCCTTGGCAGAAGTTGATCGTCGCCTTGGAGCCGAGAAACAACTGCGCGATCGGGCTGAGCGCCAGTTCCGAGAACAGCAAACCCAGCAGCAGCAGCTTCAGTGGCAGCAGCAAAAGCTCCAGGAAACCCAGCAGGCGCGGCGACAGGAACTCGTGACGCTGCAAGAGCAACTGCAAACTCAGCGATCGGAACTCCCCGATCCGCTCCCGGAGCTCCCCGCCGAAATTCCCGATCTGGCTGTGCTGCAACACGAATTGCGATCAATGCAGAAGCGGTTGCAAGCAATGGAGCCTGTGAATATGCTGGCGCTGGAAGAATACGATCGTACCCAAAAACGCTTGGAAGAATTGACCGAGAAGTTGACGACTTTAGAAGAAGAACGCACCGAATTGTTGCTGCGGATCGAGAACTTTACCACCCTGCGGCAACGAGCATTTAAAGAAGCCTTCGATGCAGTCAATATCAATTTTCAAAGCCTGTTTGCTACCCTTTCCGATGGCGATGGCTATTTGCAACTTGATGATCCTCAAGACCCATTCAATGGTGGTCTCAACCTCGTCGCTCACCCCAAAGGTAAACCCGTCCAGCGCCTCTCTTCCATGTCCGGCGGCGAAAAATCCCTCACTGCCCTCAGCTTTATCTTTGCCCTGCAACGCTATCGCCCCTCGCCGTTCTATGCTTTCGATGAGGTCGATATGTTCCTAGATGGAGCCAATGTGGAGCGTCTGTCTCGCATGGTAAAACAGCAGGCACAGGAAGCCCAATTCATTGTCGTCAGCCTCCGTCGTCCAATGATCGAATCTGCCCAAAGAACGATCGGTGTTACTCAGGCCCGTGGAGCTTACACCCAAGTTTTGGGAATCGATCTGATGCCTCAGAGTGCCTCTTCATAAGACAGTCTGCTAAAGCATCTGCTGCCGTGAGGCTGCCCATCCCACTTGCGCCATAGGCTCCATTTTCGATCGACTCATAGCAAGCTTGCCTACACCAAAACTGAGGAATCTATCTCAGCGACCTGGTTGTCTGACACATCTAGGTCAAATGCTTGATCTTTTGTGAAAACTAAGCTTTTTAGCACGGCAGAGTCAGGCTTCCAGCCGATCGAGGCGCTCAAAACCGGATTTCAGCCACAAGTCACAAAACACAAGCGGGGAAGGGCTTTGAGGTATTTGTGTCAGGCAGTCAGCTCCTTCAATCCATTGCATCGCAATTGTTATGCAGTGTCAGTGTCGATCGCAACAGCAATATCGAAATGAAGCACATCCTCGCGTGCCCCAAGCTTCGTGTAGAGCGCGATCGCAGGGTCATCTCCAATGTCTGCCTGTACGAAAATGACGTAGGCTGATCGCGCTACAGCGATCTTCTTTAATTCCTGAATTAATGCTGTGGCAATACCTTCGCGTCGATGCGTTGCTGCAACAGCTAAATCGTAAATATAAATTTCACTGCGCTCTTGTTCGAACTTTTGGAGTTCGTAAGCGGCAATACCTCCGACTACTGATCCATTTTTTAACGCTGCAAGCGCAATGAAGTAATCACTGCTTAACAACCGCTTGAGATAGGCATTGCTTGGGCGAAACGAGCTATAGGTATCAACTTCGTCGAAAGCCTCACCGAAGGTAGTCAATAAGTCCTCCATAAGTGCCAAGTCATTGGCGGAAAGCTGACGAATACTAACTGGCTCGGAGGATGACATTTTCTGCCTATTAATTTTACTTATTGAATTGGCCCGAAGGGTTCCACATTACCCCAGAGAGACTGTCCAACTTTTTGCTTCCCTGGGAGGTCTATTTTGAGGAGGCTGCATGACCGCACTTCAACACCTTGCGCTGAAGTTTTCTGAGGCGCTCTACGAGTTAATCCTGACTCATTTTTTCCTGGGATTGAGGCAAGACGCTATAGCTGCCAAAGACCTTAAGCGTCTCGGTGTAGGGTGCGACTTCGGCTAAAGCAGATTGCAACGCTGTTGATCGCTCGTCCGCTTCCAGATCTAAGAAGAAAACATAT
>DATNQR010000309.1:0-4835 GCA_036703905.1 Thermosynechococcaceae cyanobacterium | reverse complement strand
AATTTCCAAACCGTCAAAGATCTAGTCCTATTCCTGAATCACCAACTGATTTCAGTGAACCGTCAGTAGGCTGAGTTGGTGTGCAGGAGGAAAATGAGCGATCGTCGGCTCTGAGAAATCCTTCTACGTGAACGCACGAAGGAAATTTTGTGACAACAAACCGGACGATGGCTAAGTCTGTGGCACGCTGTGCGACCGACAGCAGAACAAGGTAGCAAAGTGTGGCAGCAGACGGCGATGGCTGGGCGATCGGTTACTTCAACGGAATTGGGTAGCATTCACAGTTAAGAATGATCGTAGCCCGACAAGCCGAATTAACCGATGCCTCTTGAGCTTGGGGAGATGTAGCTACATCTCCCGCCTTTCTCTAGCACGACTTGCTCTCTTTTAGTGTGGGTTTGAAAAGTGCTGCAACCTCAAACTGCTTACGGAGAATTCATCAAAAGTGAGGGATAAAGTCTTTGCTAGAGCTTGATTTAAGAGACTCAAGCTCCATCGTTAGTCCACCAAAAATAAGGGAATACTCTGTAGGAATCGAAACAGGGAGGCGTACTTAACCTTCCTTACAAACTTAACCTCTCATAGCGAAACGCAGGTTGTGCTCAACTCCATCAGGGGCTGTCTTCCACATCTGACTGTATTTCATAGCTAATGGCACTTGTACTTCGTTCAGGAGATAACCTTATGCCCTTTGAGCCGCCCCAGTTAGCTACACCTCTTACTGATGCCCTATTTGTAGGGAACACAGCGTCTGTCTTAGACCAAACCAGCTTAACCACTGCTTTGCCGGGACTGAGACAGTCCAGCCAATCCCTCTTGTTTGTAGATGAATCAGTAGTTAACTATAAGCAATTGGTAGCAGGCGTAGCTGCGGGCATTGAAGTTCATGTGCTTAATCCGGTACAGGACGCGGTAACGCAGATTACAAATGTGCTACTGGGACGGGAAGGCATTTCTAGTTTGCATATTGTTTCTCATGGAGAAGCGGGTGGGCTGGACTTCAGTGGCAGTTGTCTGAATTTTAGGGATTTGCCAGGGTACACGGTTCCCCTGCAATCTTGGAGCAAGGCGCTAACGGAGGAAGCTGACATTCTGCTCTACGGGTGCAGCGTAGCGGCGACTGCTCAGGGAGTTGACTTCGTGCAGCAGTTGAGCCATTTGACAGGTGCTGATGTGGCAGCATCGATCGACCTAACGGGAAGTGCTAATCGAGGTGGCGATTGGGACTTGGAAGTAGCGACAGGCAAGATTGAGTCCGCGTTGCCTTTCCACTCTGAAGAGTTGGAGAACTACGGAGGTGTGTTCGATCGCGGCATCGTGAAAGGACAATATGTGCAACCGACTGGAACAGGGAGTGGAGAAGCCACTTTGACCGGACAGCAGCAGTACACCCTAACGGTGAGCGGTACATTTTCCAAACGGGCTATAGCGAAAGCTGCTGCGGGACAGAGTATCCCTCAACCTGGCTCTCCGTCTCAATCACCTACTCCCGGCGTGGCCAACCCTATTAGTGAGCAGTTCCTGATCCCTCATCCGCCTCGCGTTAATTTCATTCACGTTAAACCCGTTCCTTCGCTACCCCAACCTCAACCGCCTACTCCTGGGCCGATCGCCCCAGGGAACCGAGGATCGATCGCCCTGGCCCAAACCCTGATCACCGTGGGTGAAGCTGGCGGCTCAGCGGCGGTTTCCGTGTTGCGTTCAGGGGGCAGCGATGGCGTGGCAACCGTTGACTACACCACAGTCAATGCTACGGCTGTGGCAGGACAGGACTACACGGGAATCAGCGGCACGCTCACCTTTGCCAGTGGCGAAACTAGCAAAACTGTGATTATCCCGATCGCTGACGATGCAATCATCGAAGGAACAGAAACCTTTAATTTCGCGATGGATGCTACTACTGGCGCAGCCCTGGGAGTTGCTCGCACGGCAACGCTCACAGTTCTGGACGACGATGCTGCTCCAACGATCGATTTTGCTCAACCCAACTTCAACGTCAACGAAGACAACGGCACAGCTACCGTCACTCTGCGGCGGAGTGGCAACACCAGCAGTCCCTCCAGTGTCCAGGTGACGACCAGCGACGGCACAGCCCTGGCTAACTCCGACTACACGGCCGCTTCGGGAACCGTGACGTTTGCGATCGGTGAAACTGTCAAAACTTTTGCTGTGGCAATTCTGAATGACATCACAGGGGAGCGCAACGAGACAATTAACCTTACCTTGAGCAACGCAGTAGGCGCAGGACTGGCGACTCAAACCACGACGCTCCTGACGATCGCCGATGATGATCCGGGCAACTTCGTTCAAGAATCGTTCGTCTCTGGGCTAAACCAGCCAACCTCCTTCGGATGGTCGCCGGACGGCAGCCGAATGTACATTGCCCAGAAGGGCGGCGAGGTAAAGGTGGCAGTAAATGGAGTCGTATCCGGTGCGCCGTTCATTAACTTGTCTGATCAGGTCAACAATGCGGGCGATCGTGGGCTGCTAGGCATCGCAATTCATCCAGACTTCGTGAACAATCCCTATATTTACTTATCCTTCACCTACGATCCGCCTGAAGCCGCCAGTGGAAGCGGGTTGGCTGGAAGAGATCAACTGGGAAATCGTCCTTCCCGCCTGATTCGGGTGACAGCTGATGCAGCAACGAACTACACAACCGCCATTGCGGGCAGCGCAGTCGTCCTGCTGGGAACCAACAGCGTTTGGGCTAACATCAGTAACCCTGACAAAGACAGCACCGAGGAAATTGACCTGCCGCCGTCGGGCATATTGAACTACGGCACGCCGCAGCAAACGAACATTCAGGATTATCTAGCCACAGACAACCAGGTTCACACGATCGGCTTCCTGAAGTTTGGGCTGGATGGTTCTCTGTTCGTCAGCAATGCCGATGGAGCTTCCTACGGTCGAGTTGATCCCCGCGCCGCTCGTACCCTGGATATCGACAACCTCTCCGGTAAGATTCTTCGCATCGATCCAATCACAGGTCGCGGCTTGGCCGACAACCCTTTCTATAACGGCGACCCTACCAGCAATCGATCGAAGGTCTACAACTACGGTTTGCGGAACCCCTTCCGCTTCACTATCAACCCCACCACGGGCGAACCCGTCATCGGCGACGTGGGCTGGAACACTTGGGAAGAGATCAACACAGGGCGTGGCAAAAACTTCGGCTGGCCGTATTACGAAGGCGGTGGCGGAGCTAATCTGCCGACTGGAGGTTACGCAGACTTGCCGGAAGCGCAGGTTTACTACAGCAGTGGACAGCAGATCACCCCATCGGTTTACTCTCGCGCCCATAGTGATGGGGCCCGCGCCATCATCATGGGTGACTTCTATACCGGGACTACTTTTCCATCTATTTACGACGGGGCGCTGTTTGTAACCGATGTGGAGGAGGGCAATGTGGATGCCCTCTACTTTGACCAAAACGGTCAATTGACTTCTACACGCCGCTTTGACACGGGTGTACCTTACACGGTACAAATCACCACGGGCATAGACTCTAATCTCTACTATGCAAACTTGGCGTTTGGTGAGATTGGACGCTGGCGACCTGTCTAGGTTCTGTTGACCCTTGAATCGAGACAAAGGTGAGAAGAGATTTTGAGGGCGAAGCCCCCTGCACCTCACTTCAACCTAAAATGTCAACACAACCTAGAAAAGTACTTAACTTTGTAAAAGCCTCCTGATTGAAAAATCAGGAGGCTCTTAAAGGGATTAAAGTCGCAGCTAGACTACTTGATGCTTGGAGACATCACGCTTGTCGAGAATAGTATTCAACCACTAGCAGTTCGTTGATTTGAAGCGCGATCCATTCCCGCTCTACAACGCCGTTCACTTTACCTTCCATCTTGTTCTTGTCAAATTCCAAGTGGCTAGGCAGGTTAGCCAGTCCAGGGTATTGAAGATTGTTTTCCACAATCTTGCGGGATTTCTCCTGATTCTTGACTCCGATTACCTCTCCCGCACGGCATTGATAGCTGGCGATATCTACCACGCGACCATTAACAGTGACATGACCATGATTCACAAGCTGGCGCGCTCCAGGAATTGTAGGAGCCATGCCCAAGCGAAACACAGTGTTGTCTAAACGCATCTCCAGAAGCTGTAAGAGCGTCTGACCTGTGGAACCTGCTGCCCGACGTGCCTTGCGCACATAGCGCAGAAGTTGCCGCTCGGTCACGCCGTAGTTAAATCGGAGCTTTTGCTTCTCTTCCAAGCGCACAGCATACTCAGAACGCTTTTTACGCTCTTGCCCGTGCTGTCCGGGGGGGTAGGCCCGGCGGGGAGTTTTACGGGTTAGACCCGGAAGATCGCCCAATCGCCGCACGATGCGCAGGCGCGGCCCTCTATATCGCGACATTGAAACTTCCTCTGTGTTGCTGAAAATTTTTGGTCAGAACCTCCAGTATATGCGTTAAGAAGCGAAATTCAAAGTTGCGATCGTCCTTCGTCGCAAATTGCAACTTGCAGAAACGCAGACGAGTCTGGTACGCTAGTTAAGCACTAAGGTTAGCGCGATTCGCCGGGATAGCTCAGTTGGTAGAGCAGAGGACTGAAAATCCTCGTGTCACCGGTTCAAGTCCGGTTCCTGGCATTCAACTAAATCAAGCAAAAAGCCCTGAATCTCTTGGAATCAGGGCTTTTTCATTTTATGGCTACTTGAACAGATGTTCTACTTTTAGGCATTTTTAGGTCAGTTTGGGGGACGAATTGGGGGAAATTTGGGGGAAATGAATGACCTGAGTTAGTTATACTGCTGCTAGTACAGAAATACTGAGGTCGGTTTTCGATGTACTCCAAAGACAAGCAGACAAAGGGAAACAAAG
>DATNQR010000308.1:0-9982 GCA_036703905.1 Thermosynechococcaceae cyanobacterium | reverse complement strand
GCCTCAACCTAAGCCTCGACCAGAAAAACCTCCAACCGAGCCACCAGACCATCGCCCCAGAATTGAGTTCAACGACGACACGATCGATTAACCGCGATCACTTTAGTTCTCTTGCCACAGCTTCACGGTTCCGTCCCAACTGGCGCTGGCGATCGTCGTGCCATCCCAAGCGATCGACCAGACCCAGTTCTCATGCCCTGTCAGGGTGTGCAGCAGTTCCCCCGTGTTTGGTTCCCACAGCTTGAGGGTGCGATCCTGTCCGCAACTGATCAGTCGATCGCCCGTCGGATGAAACTTGACCGAATACACCGCGCCCTCGTGGCCGCTCAAAGTGCGCCGTAATCCCGACTCCCAATCCCACAGTTTCACCGTACCGTCTTCACTGGCGCTGGCGATCGTATCTTTGGTCGCTGCCAACCCGTTTACCGCGTCGGTATGACCTTCCAGCAGAGCGATAGTATTGCCCTGCTGCCAATCCCAAACTCGCACAGTTTTGTCGCGGCTACTGCTCACCAAGGGGGGACGATCGGGCTGGAGAAGAAACAGAACAGCCAAACCCCAGTGACGATGACCTTGAAGCGTTTGCAACAATTCTCCAGTGGCTACGCGCCAGACCCGCACCGTCTGATCCTGACTGGTGCTGGCGAGAATGCGGCCATTGGGACTAAAGGACACCGATCGCACCCAGTCTGTATGTCCTGTCAGGGTATGCAGCAGCTCCCCCGTCTCCCAGCGCCACAGCTTTACAGTTTTGTCGTTGCTGGCGCTGGCAAGCATCTGACCATCAGGACTGACTGCGATCGTCCGCACCCAGGAGTCGTGGGCCGCCAGCGTTCGCAGCAGTTCCCCTGTTTCGGCATCCCAAAACTTGATGGTGCGATCGCCACTACCGCTTGCCAAAGTTTTCCCAATGGGATGCAGCACGACTGAGCGCACCCAGCTTTGGTGTCCCCGCAGCGTCTCCACACAGCGCCACCCCCGCCTTTCCAACGGCAGCGCCGTTTTTCCTAGGTCTAAAACTTCGCGATCTCCTGCACTTTCTATCTCGTCATCTTTCTCCTGTTCAATCCCCAACTCTTGGAGAATGGCGCGATCGTGCAAGTCCCGTCGCACCTCGATCGCCGACTGGTAGCGCAGCCTGGTTGGAGCCTTCAGCAGCTTGTCCAGCAGATCGCACAGCACTGTGTTCAAAGGTTGCGGCAGGTGTCGTCGCCAAATCCACAGACCTTCCTCAGTGTCATAGAGGTCGGCGGGGCGCACCTGAGTCAGGAGATAAATGCAGGTGACACCGAGGCTGTAGAGATCACTAGCGTAGACCGACTTGCCGATCGTCTGCTCCGGTGCAGTGAATTCGGGACTACCGATGCTGGTTCCGGTTCGCATTAGATCCGATCCTTCGATCGACTTGGCTGCCCCAAAGTCCACCAACACATACTGCTGAGTTTGCTGAGTGCTGGTGCGCCGGATAATGTTCTGCGGCTTGATGTCCCGGTGGATCACCTGATGGTGGTGAATAAACTCCAGCACGGGCAACAAATCATCAAGCAACTGCCACACCTGCCGATCGCTAAACACTCCCTGTTGGGCGATCGCCTCCAGCAGATTGGGCCCGTCGATGAACTCCTGCACTAGATATTGATAGTCCGCCTGCTCGAAGTGGGCCAGCAGTGCCGGGATCTGGGCATGGGTTCCCAGTTGCTCCAGCCGCATTGCCTCCTGCCGGAACAGTTCCCGCGCCCGTCGCGAACTCAGCACTGATTGATCCAACGGCAAGAACTGCTTAATCACACAGGCAGGACGAGACGGCTTGTATTCATCCACCGCCCGAAACGTTTTGCCAAATCCTCCTCGCCCGATCGGCCGCACGGCTCGATAGCGATCGCCTAGCAGCAGCCGAAATCCGCAGGTTGAACAGAATTTGTCGGAGTCAGGATTCTGGGGACTGGCGCAGTGGGGGTTGAGGCAGTAGCTCATGAGAGATGCACGGGAGGAGCAGTTTAAATCCAAAAAAGGGCAGACCTGACGAGCCTGCCCTAAAAGAATTTTGAATTGTGAAAAACTTATCTGAAACCGACAGCGGCTTGCCAAACGAAAGCCAGCAGCAAGAAGAAAACGGGAATAACGGGCAGCACATCCACTAGGGGATCAAAAATTGAGTAGGCTTCGGGCAATTTTGCTAAGAGCAACGCTGCTTCCATGAACAAGAACCTCTCTGGCAAAGACATTAAAACTTGATATAGATTTTACCATGCCGGGATACCAGAAAGGTTTGTCACTTCTCTCTGCCCTTAGGATCATCCCCTTCCCCAGCAAACCCAGCCACCTCTCCGAGGGTGTAAAGCGGTCGGCCTTTAACTTCCTCATAAATGCGGCCGATGTATTCTCCCAGGATACCGATGCTGAAGAGTTGGACTGCGCCCAGGAAAAAAACGGCAACGGCGATTGTCGCAAAGCCCGTCAGGGGCGAAGTGGAGTAAAAGAACCGCCAGTACAGCACCAGCAGCGCCATCAGCACCGCTACCAGCGCCGAGAACAAGCCCAAGTAAGTGGAAATTCGCAGGGGCACTCTGGAAAAGGAAACTAGACCATTAACCGCCAAACCGAGCGACTGACGAAAAGTGTATTTCACCTCGCCAGCAAAGCGGGGATCACGATCGAACTTGATTGCCGTTTGCCGAAACCCAATCCACGATCGCAGCCCCCGGATGTAGCGATTGCGCTCTGGCATCGCGTTGAGAACCTCGACAACTCGACGATCAAGCAGGCAAAAATCTCCCGTGTCCGTGGGAATATCCACATCGGCCAGTTGCTTCAGCAAGCGGTAGAACGCATAGGCCGTGAAACGCTTGAACCATCCTTCGCGGTGGCGCTGCTGGCGTTGGGCATAGACCACCTCATAGCCCTGTCGCCAGAGCTTGATCATGTCCGGGATCAGTTCCGGTGGGTCTTGCAGATCGGCATCCAGAATCACGGCCACCTGTCCTCGGACAAAGTTCAGCCCCGCAGTCACGGCGATCTGGTGGCCAAAGTTGCGGGCCAGGCTGAGGTAGCAAACGCGGGGGTCTTGGCGGTGCAGTTCTCGCAGCAGGGTGAGGGAACGATCGCGGCTACCATCATTGATCAAAATCAGTTCCGCCGGCCCATCCAGTCCATCCATCACGGCGCTGACGCGATCGTAGAGTTCCGGCAGCGTTTCTTCTTCGTTGAACACCGGAATCACGAGGGAATAGTGCGGCAACATCTTCAAGTCACGAACCCTGCAAAACGAGTAGAACTAGAAATTCTACTGCCCATCACCCCATTGTCCTTAGCGTCCCAACTTATTGGGAATCCCAGCACAACTTCCCGGAACCGTGCGGCGGGTTTTGGAGCCGCCCCAAGCACAGCAATAGTAGCGTTGCTCCTGGGAGAGCTGCGTTGCCCCAGTGAAGTCGGCATTTTCGATCACGGCTCCAGTGTGTTCGCCTGTGCGGTAGTCGGGTGGCTCGCTGCGGCTACGGGGAGAGGCGGTCTCGGCTTTGCCGTAGAAGAAACGGGTTCCGTTCAAATCTGCGCCGCGAAGCTTAGACTCCACCAGAATCGTGCGGGACAGATTGACTTTGACTAGGTCGCAGCCGCTCAGGTTCGATCGAATCAAATTCGTACCGCTCAGGTCTGTCCAGCGTAGATCGTTGTTGGATAGATCCGCCCCCGCCAGAGTGATACCCAGATCAATCACCCGCACACCGCTCACCCGGTCTTCTGCATAGCCCCCATTGCCATCCAGGATGGCGCGACCGAGACGTTGATCTCGCCGGAGTGGACTCAGCAGACGGGCGCGGGAAAGGAACCGAATAATCTTGGCTTTGCCGCTTGCATCCACACTGCTGAGGATGGCGGCGGTGCGGCCCGCCGCGATCGCCCGCTCTTGGGGCCAGTCTTCCAGCAGTCCCTCTTCATCTAGCACCAGATCTGAAATGCCCTGGAAGTAAGAGTCGATCGTTTGTTGCTGCGTGATGGTGTTTTGCTGCGTGGTCAGATCTTTTTCAATCACGTACTGCCGCCAGGCCACGTAGACTGCCAGCAGCGCAATCAGAATTTGCCCCAGTGCCCCAAACACTTCCCCCAACGCCCCGATCGCGTCCCAGTTGGCCTGGGCCAGTGTACTTTTAATCCAGGGATACTCCAGCCAGTCGAACAAGCCCACTAAGGCAAGCGCTCCTGCCAAAGCTGCAATAACCCACAGTCCTGCTTGAGTTGAGGCAAAACCGACAAAGCCCGTTTTGACTGGAACCCAGAGCGTCCGCAAGCTGACCAACAGCGCCACTGTGCAAGCAGACAGCAGAATCCAGCTGTTGTTGAAAATTAGCCCAACCAGAATCAGCCCGATCGCAATCAGCATTATTCCAGCAATCGAAACTCGTCGGACTGCGAGGGCCTCAGAGTCGGAGAGAGGAGGAAGCACTTCTTTTGAGACAACTGGGGCGATCGAGCCAGTTGTCTCAAAAGTGGCTTGCTCCATCTCGCCGCTATCGCCATTAGACTCTACGGGCAGTTGAGGCTCGCTTGGTAAGCTGTCGCTCAAGGGAAAAGATGAATTAGATTCGGGTGGCGGAGTCATCGGTGATAGCTACACAAACTAAAACCCAGTAGAGGATTGAACCACCAGTTTAGAAGGGATCTGAGTTTTGGAGAAGAACTATTCGCCTTCACTTGTTCGCTTTCACTTGGGTAGCTGGGCGGATTTATGTGAAAGTTCTATGGGAGCAATGAGTCAGGCGGGGTCATTGCTCAGGCCACATGGGTAGCCGAGGCAAAAGGCAGGGTTGACGTGGGGAGTGCGTCTTGAACAGAGCAGAACAGTCCACCACTGGGGGAAGTGAGATGGCGTTCGATCGTGGCTCGCAGTTCATCAGGATCACAGGGCTTGACCAGATAAGCCTGAAATCCGGCTGACAAGCTGGGTGCCAAACCCTCACTGGGCGACAGAGCGCTAAGGGCGATAGCAGGAACTTTCCCCCCTTCGCTGGAGGGGAGCGATCGAATTTTGCGAATCAGGGAATACCCGTCCTCTCCAGGCATGGCGATGTCACAGACAATGAAGTTAGGCTGAACTTGCTTCAACGCCTCCAAAGCAGCTCTAGCAGAAGCAACTGCCGTCACCTTCACGCCATACATCTCCAGTGTCAGAGTGAGCAGCCATTGAGCGTCTGGCTGATCGTCCACAACTAGCGCCTGTAAACCATTCAGTACCGACAAGGGATCAAGAACCATAGTGGCTTCTGGTTGGCGAGGAGAGATCTAAGAAGATTTTACTTAGATTCTAAAGAAATTATTAAAAATGATAACCCTCTAAAAATAGAACTCTTTTTGTAAAGATTCAAGTCTTGCTTTTTACAAACTCTTCACAAAATAGAGATTTATTCTTGCTTCAGACTTGAGCAGATTGTTTCCCACCTGCTTCTGGCAGCACTGTAACCCTAGCGTATCTCAACCCGTTAACTCCGGGGAGCGGCTGCACCACACCACGCTCCAGTTCACCACCAATCCAGCCTTCGCGGGTCAAATAGCGGAAGTACTGCTGGTACTCTGCCCATTCTTCCTCAGTGGAGTAAACCAGAGTCAGCATTCCGGGCTGAGTGATGCGGGTTTGGGTCTGGGCATCGATCGCCTTGTCGATCCGTTTTTTGACAATTTCATAGCGCGTATCGCGACTCCCCCGGACATCGAACAGCGCTTCATTGGTTTCGTCGTGGAAAATGTCCACTGTGGAGTCCTGCACCAGCACCAAGTGGGTGACTTTCAGATGGCTAGGCAACTCCTCTTGCAAACGCAGGGAAGCACGGGCGCAATCGCATACAGCCCGTAGTTGCTCGTAGCGCAGGCTGCGGAGGTGAAAGCGGCTAAAGTTGGGGTCGATCGCCTGTCCCGCGTAGATCATGTGATCGATGCCGTCGGTTGTTTCCAGGTCGCAATAGTGGGGGGCAAGGCGCTGCATTTTAGCCTGCCAGCGATCCCAGACGGCTCTCAGGGTGCGGGTGATTGTGGCGATCGCTTCGTCATAAGCTGCACGGGCATCGTAGACGCAGCCGTGGCTGTTGGCGCAGGCGGTCTGGTAGGTTTGGATGGCGGCGATCGTAGCTTCTCCTGTCTGAGCGAAGGAATCAAAGTAGGCTTCCAGATGCTCCCGCAGATAGCGAATGCCGCTCACCTCCACATCCACGGTGATGGTGGTTTCCAAGCAATGCACTCGCTCCAGCAGATCCAGCCGCACCTGCTCCACCAGTCCCGTAGGTTGATGAGCACAGACCGCCTCCACTACCGCCAGACCCAGGCGAAATTGTGCCAACAAATCGGCTTGAATCGCTCGATTGCGCTCGTCCGAGGAGCCGCGAATATCTGAGATGCCGTAGAGCGGATAGACAGCGGGAAAGACGATCGGCTCCGGCGGTAAACCCAGGCTGCGCCGCTCCGCTTCTTGGGAAAACCGCCACTCCACTGCGGGGTGAATATTGGTGATCAGACGCTTCTGCACCAGTTGGCGCTGGGCTGCCAATAGCGCTGCCGTAAACGCGGGAATCAGTTGACCGGCATGGCGGTAGTCCAGTCCATCAAAGTTGTGAGGTCGATCGCTCAACACGCCCACCAACCCGATCGGATGGAGTGCAGAAGGGGTAGCAGGAGCATTGGGTTTCGAGTTTTGAGTTGAGGCTTCTTCCCCGCCTTTTCCTGTCTCCCCACCTCCCAAACAGGAAACTAGGGGGATCAGCAGCAGCGATCGCACTCCCAGCGCCCGCAGCTTGCGCCCGCAGTCTGTCTGACATTCCTGCGCCAGATCAGAGACCAGAGCGACACGGTTGGATTGCAAAGCCTGGGAAAATTGGGAATTGGCAAAGGAATCCAGCGAGTAGGTCAAGGTGTTTAGATCATCGCTGACCTCGCCCATGAACAGCCGCGCCTGCTCCGCTTCGATCGTCAGAATCACTGTGTTTTCCGCCTGAAACAGCGATCGCATTTGCTGATTCACCTCCGCAAACTTCTGGGGTTGTAGGACGGAATCGCGATCGATCAACAGTTGAGTAATGCAGCGAATGGCTTCGCGATCGGTCACGTCCACGCCTTCTAGCAGCAGCGATCCTTCAATCTGGTAGTTATCCAGCCGGAGTTGGTTTTCCAGTGCCTCCAGTTGGGCCGGATCAGCCAGCAGCTTTTCTAGTTCTGCCAAAGGTTTCTGCTGGAGTTCTAGTTCGCTAAATTCATCGAAGTGCTGGTTGCAGCGGGTGATGCGGAGGTGTTCCGATCGCAGCCAAAACTCAATGGCGCGGGGCTGAGGATAGAGCGGACTGATTAGCCGCAGCATCACGGGTTCTTCCAGCAAGCGGCAACCCTGGGGATCGATCCCGTAGAACTCGCGGAAGATCTGGTGCAAGATGTGGCGACGGTAAAGATGGCGCACGGACACCATTTCGCGATCGTTCAGCATCTGCCGCACTGCCACCGCCAGCAGATCGATCGCGCCCGTCTGTTGTTCTATGCCAGCCAACTCGTAGAGATAGTCGTTGGCGTAGCGCAAAGTCAGGGTCACTGGCTCCACTACAGCAAACAGCAGCCGACTGCATCGCTGAAAGTAGCTCAACCACTCCAGGGATTCGGGCGCTGGGGAGAGCTGATCGGGGACTGCCGGAACCAGCTGCGGCAAATTCTCGTGAGTGGACAGGGGCAATCGATCGTCAATTGAGGGCTGGGTAATCGGTTCAAAGACATCCATGGCACTACTCAGTTGAAAGGTTTCTGAATCGGTAAGTTACTGCCACTCTTCAATAACCCATTAGGCAAACTCTAGTTTTTTGAGGAAATCCCTTGTCCATTCAGAATAGAAAGGCGACTTAGGTTGTGTTGATACGCTGAGCTGAAGTGCGAGTTTGAGAGTTTTGCGTCCTGTTGAGGGCTTTGCCCTCAAATTCCTTATGACCTTTTCCTTATGACCTTTTTAATGAGACGCATGTTTGTAGTGTAGGAGAGAATAGTTGCGCTTTGCTGAACGAGCGATCTAAACCAGGGCTGAAGGGTAGGAAAGAGCGATCGTCCCAGCAACTGAGCCTTTCCTTCGCAACGAATACGACCGAAAACGCTACTCTGTATATAGATGATATAGAGAGCAGGTTACTAATCCTGCCGATCAATCCCACGCACAATATTCCCACGCACAGTACTTGACTTGCCATGTTTGAAGCGCTTGCCGATCGTCTGGAATCTGCCTGGAAGAACCTGCGGGGTCAGGGCAAAATCTCCGAATCCAACGTTAAGGAAGCGGTGCGGGAAGTGCGCCGTGCCCTGCTGGAAGCAGACGTGAACCTGCAAGTGGTCAAAGAGTTTGTGGCAGAGGTAGAGCAAAAAGCCCTCGGCGCAGAAGTGATCAGCGGTGTGCGTCCCGATCAACAGTTCATTGAAATCGTCCACAACGAGTTGGTCGAAATCATGGGCGGTAGCAATGCGCCCCTAGCCAATGCCGACACTGCCCCCACGATTATCTTGATGGCAGGCTTGCAGGGAACCGGAAAAACTACGGCGACGGCCAAACTGGCGCTGCATCTGCGGAAGGAAGATCGCAGCGTTATGTTGGTGGCAACCGATGTGTACCGTCCAGCGGCGATCGACCAGCTCCTCACCCTCGGTAAACAGATCAACGTCCCAGTGTTTGAACTGGGTAAAGATGCCGATCCCGTAGAGATCGCACGGCAAGGTGTGGAGAAAGCCAAAGCCGACGGCATCGATACGGTGATCATCGACACGGCAGGACGTTTGCAGATCGACCAGGAGATGATGGGCGAACTGGCTCGGATCAAAGACACTGTGCAGCCCCATGAAGTGCTGCTGGTGGTGGATGCCATGACTGGACAGGAAGCCGCCAGCCTGACGCGCAATTTCCATGAGCAAATTGGCATCACGGGGGCAATTCTGACCAAGATGGACGGCGACACGCGGGGTGGGGCGGCTCTCTCGGTGCGTCAGATTTCCGGGCAGCCGATCAAGTTTGTCGGCGTGGGCGAGAAAGTAGAAGCATTGCAGCCGTTCTACCCCGATCGCATGGCCTCTCGGATTCTGGGCATGGGCGATGTGCTGACCCTAGTGGAAAAAGCCCGCGAAGAAGTCGATCTAGTCGAAGCCGAAAAGATGCAGGAAAAAATCCTGTCGGCTCAATTCGACTTCACCGATTTCCTGAAGCAAACTCGCCTGCTGAAAAACATGGGTTCCCTCGGCGGCATCATGAAGCTGCTCCCTGGCATGGGCAAGCTCAGCAGCGACCAACTCCAGCAGGGCGAAACCCAACTCAAACGCGCCGAAGCCATGATCGGCTCCATGACCGTGGAGGAGCGCAAAAACCCTGATCTACTCTCCAAAAACCCCAGCCGTCGCCGCCGCGTCGCCAAAGGCTGCGGCTATGCCGAGAAGGATGTAAGCGAACTGGTGAGCAAGTTCCAGCAGATGCGATCGATGATGCAGCAGATGGGCCAGGGCCGTTTCCCCGGAATGCCCGGTATGGGCGGGATGCCCGGCATGCCTGGAATGGCAGGCGGCAGTCCCTACGGCAACGGGCCGCGCGCTGGTCAACGGGGCTACTCTGGCGGCACTGCGGCTAAGAAGAAGAAAGACAAGAAAAAGAAGGGATTTGGAACGCTTTAGAGGTTGAACTCACGGAGGGCGGTCGTCTTGAGCGATCGTCCTTTCTAGCGCCTTGAAGTCAAGGGTGAGAGCGGCTCCTGCTGAGACAATTACCGCGCCAACTGGGTCGTCGTTAGCTGCCGCACTTGACTTAGCGGCATCGGAGCCTCGCTGATGGACTGAGCATAGCCAGCAGTGAGGTAGGCTCGATACGCGGGTTGTCCGGCAATGTACGTCTGGAAAAACGCGACACTGAGTGCGCTCATGTAACGACGGGCGATCGCTTGATTTGGCCCAATTACTTCATCGGGAAGCGGGATGGCGCTGCCGCTGGGAACAC
>DATNQR010000307.1:0-4640 GCA_036703905.1 Thermosynechococcaceae cyanobacterium | reverse complement strand
GTTCGCTTAGCCGCAGAAGCGAAAACGATTCAAATTTACACGACGACCTCACCCGGTGTTGGCATTGTGATGGGAGATGCTGGGCGGTTGCAGCAAGTGGTATGGAATCTGTTGTCGAACGCAGTCAAATTCACACCTCAACGAGGACACGTCACGGTCGCCTTAGCTGCAAATGAGCACCATGCTCAAATCCAAGTGAGCGATACTGGCAAAGGCATCAAGGCCGATTTTCTGCCCTATGTTTTTGAGCATTTCCGGCAAGAAGATGGAGCCACCACGCGCAAATTTGGCGGCTTGGGCTTAGGGCTGGCGATCGTGCGGCAAATTGTCGAACTGCACGGGGGCACAGTCGCGGTCGCAAGTTTGGGTGAAGGAGCGGGAGCCACGTTTACCGTTCAAATTCCCCTAGCACCTCGCTTTGCCGTCTTGCCCGCGAGCGAGCCGTCGTCAAGCGCCACCGAGGACTTAAGTGGCATCCATATTCTCGTCGTCGATGATGAAGCCGATTCGCGCGAGTTTGTGGCGTTTGTGCTCGAACAAGCGGGTGCAATTGTTACCACCGCTGCTTCTGGAGTTGAAGCACTGCAAGCGTTCTCTCAAGCCTTGCCAAACATTCTTGTGAGCGACGTTGGGATGCCAGAGATGGATGGCTATATGCTGCTGCGACAGATTCGTAGCCTGCCCCTTGAACAGGGTGGACAAGTTCCGGCGATCGCTCTCACTGCCTATGCCAGAGAACTCGATCAGCAGCAGGCTATCGCCGCCGGTTTTCAACGTCACCTTGCCAAACCGATTGACCCAGAGACGGTGATAGCGATCGTCACCGAACTAATAGCATCAGTCTGAAGTGGGCAGCACGACCACTACCTGCTTTCTAACGCTTGCCCACATAGAATTCTGCAAATTGCAATGTCATCTGATCAGCCTGCCATCAACTTGATGGACTCAGTAGCCTTCAATTTCGGGCGCGATCGTCTGCTGTCCTGTCGTCCTGTCCTGTGTCCTGTTTCATAGTTTCGGCTCGTAGTGGTGTTAGCTTCCACGCTTGCGAATGGTGGCTGCTATCTCGCCGCACGGCTTACCTGCTCGAACCATTTCTGCTATCTGCTGGCATTGATTAGCTGGGATATAGGAGCGGTAACGGCGGCGCTCACCTTCTACTGATTCTTCCCAGCAGTAATACAGGCTTAAGCTTTGGCGCTTGCGGGCCTTATTCCCCCATCTCTCTTCAATCCAGCCACTAGCCTGGCCCTTCTTGGAGTGGCGGCGCTTCCTGCCTGGTCGCTCCCGTGGATCTGGTTGGTTGGCAAGCTCTAGCCATTCTCCTGTGTACCAAGTTTGCGCCCCATTCCCTAGCCTGATTCCATAGCCGATCTTCGGGATGTTGCTGGTGTCGATCGTGCCGGTCTGATAGCTCCGGCTGCTGTGATAGAAGGGGCGATCTCGCAACTTCACTACGTCGCCAATTTCAAATTCTTGTTCTGGGGATGATGGATTGCTGATCGGACTGGGGGCAATGTCGGGCACGAGGGAAAGCTGAAACCCTTCCAGGATTTTGGCTGCGCTATCCATGCCCCATCTCCTGCACTCCGTCGCTGGTGACACTGAAACTCCAATCACTGCGGAGCTGTAGCAACTCCTCTAGAAAGTCGTGCCATCCGTTGTCCCACAGCGATCGAAGCTTTGCGATCGCCCAATCGCGCTGATTAGCCGCTAGGTAATGGTCAATCTGGCTGCTGATTTCGTTTATCGCTGGGGCCCGCTCTGCCTTCTCCCTGGTTGGTGGGGATTGCTGGCGCTTCTCCCTAGCCTCAGCCTTTGCCTGATTCGCTGTAAATCCACGCCGCAGGGCTGCTGTTAGGAACCCTCCGGGGTTTCGTACCGTTCCCTGCTCCTGCTGCTCTGCGAGGCTGCTGAGGGCATTTCTCACAATCTCGGCGACGGCGGCGGAACCTTGCTCTAGATGCAATCGGCCGATTGTTCCCTGAATTGTTTTGTTCGGTCTGACTCCGGCTTCTGAGATTGCAGCCAAAAGCGTACCAATTCATTCCCTGTCAATGGCCGGATCATCTGTTTTGTTGTTAGTCAAACAAGTTTGATCTGTTATTGGTACATTGCCACTTTCTGAAGAATCCCCATTCTGCAAGGGTTCTGAGGTTTCTGGTTGTCTCATGGATGAGACTGTTTTTCTCATGGGTGAGTCTGGTTGTCTCATGGATGAGACTGTTTTTCTCATGGGTGAGTCTGGAGTCTCATCCATGAGACTATTCGTTTGTCCGCGTAAATTACGGAATGCGATCTTGAGGGGCTGAGTGTCGAACAGTCCATGCTCCTCAAACTTGGCTAAAGCTCGATAGAAGGTCGCCTTACTCATGTCGCATTCATTGAGGATTTCTACCAAGTCGGGCATTTCCATGTAGCGATCGCCAAACGGGTCGAGGGTGACTAGATAGCTCCACAATCGCCACTCAGAAGCGTGTAGATTCATAGCCCTTAGCTCTTTTGATAAGGCTGGTGTGAGCTGGTAATACTTTCCGGGTGTAGATCCCATAGACATCATTTCCAGACAGGATAAGATGAGAGAACATTCGGTTAGAGCCTGAAAGAGTTCTCCCACGGTAAATATAGTTTACTTCGGGCTAATATGATCCACAAAAGTTTTGACAGCACCCTTAAGCACTACGGCATTACTGGTAAGCGCCTCGCTGAAGTTACAGGACTTAGCCAGGGACATATCAGTGAGTTTCGCCGAGGGCAGACTAATCCTCCATGCGACACTCTAGAGCGCTTGATTAATGGGCTTGAGGCAGTCGAGCCAGGGGCAAGGCGCTACTTCTGCCAACTGATGGCAGGTAGTGCAATTTCGCCCGAAGTTTCTTTGGATCATCTGAGCAGTACAGAGATGGCGGGACTGCTGCTTGCAGTTGCTGACCGCTTGCGTCGGGCTGATTCTTTGCAGCTTTCCGCCTAGAAGCGCATTTCAATCTGGATCTATCGGTGCATACTCAGGGTTGCAGTTCTCTGGCCCACCTGCCGTGCATCCTAAAACCAGAATGAAAAATGCTTCAGATAATTTTTCGGAACCTTCACTCAATACCGAGATCGTGACCCAAAATCACAGCCAGCCGTCCACACTTGAAGATTTGCTCCCTCTTGTGGATCAAATGCCTGAAGAAGATCGTATGGCTCTGATTGAGAAGCTGTTAGGCAAGCAAAATAGCCTTTCAGTGGTGTTTGGCAATCATCAATTGAACGGCTCGATCGTGGTTCAGATTAATCAAGCCCCACCGGATCAACTCGCCGCCATCTTGAACGTGGTTGCAGAGAGAATTGCTAGGCAGGGTTTATAGCTTCACTGCGTTATAGCGGTCGCCATTAGGGTTGCGGCAGGGGGAAGGAGCAGTTGGGCACTCTAGGAGTGTTGAGTTGCTACCCCTTCTGATGCCGAAAGCGTGCAGCCAAGATTTGCGAGAAAAAGCGATTGCCGCCATTGATCGCGGTGTGCCAAAGCGTGAAGTGATCACGATGTTTAACATCAGCCGTGACAGCATTGACCGTTGGCTAAAACGACGCTCACAAACCGGAAGTTGCCAAGCGGTGCAAGGGTATCAGCAGGGACACAGTCATCGGATTGTCGATTGGTCAGCGTTTCGCGCCTTTGTCAAAGTGCATGGCGATAAGACGCAAGCCGAACTGGCAGTGCTTTGGCATAAGCCAGTGAGTGAGCGTACGATTTCTCGTGCTCTGGCTCGCATTGGGTTTACGCGTAAAAAAAGACCTATGGCTACCGGGAACGCGATGAAGTGAGACGGGCTGAGTTTTTGGCACAACTCGCTGAAATTGAGCCATCACGCCGTGTCTATGTCGTACGCCCTTGGCGGGGCGAAGCCCTAGAAGCAGGCATGGATCAGCGCGATGAGTATGGTTATGGCTGGTGTAAAGCCGGTCAACGATTTGAAGCACTCAAATCAGGTAGACGGGGCGGGCGCATCAACATGATTGCGGCTTACTGTGGGCAACAATTACACGCTCCCTTTACTGTTGAAGGCGCGTGTAATCGTGTCGTGTTTGAAACTTGGCTCGAAACCTGTTTAGTTCCCCAACTTCAGTTCAATCAAGTCGTGATTCTTGATAACGCCACCTTCCATCACGGTGGACGAGTGGCGGAAATTATTGAAGCAGCAGGCTGTCAATTGTTGTATCTACCGCCTTATTCCCCAGACTTCAACCGCATTGAGAAGTGTTGGGCTTGGCTCAAATGCCGCATTCGCAAATGTTTAGACAAAGCTCCATCCTTGCGTGATGCAATGGAAGCGGTTCTCAAGGATGCAACAGCCTGATTGGGTGACTATCGATGCCGCAACCTTACAGGCAACCGCTATAGCTTTCAAGCGGCTGTCCCCGCAAATAACTCAAGCGAACTAACGGTGAAGGTGAGCGGCAGCAAATAGCCCATGTAACCTCACTAATATCTCTTGACTGTCCGCTCCACCACAGTATTGGACTGCCATAGTGCTACTAACCCATGTGAGGAGCTGTCATAGAAAAGCTCAAATTCCCTTAAATCCAATTGCTGCATTCATTTCTTTGTCCATCGGTTGCTGAACAGGCTCAGTGACATTGAGACGATGCACTCCAAT
>DATNQR010000306.1:0-7625 GCA_036703905.1 Thermosynechococcaceae cyanobacterium | reverse complement strand
GTGGGATTGCAGCAAACGCTGAAGCGCCGCAAATAACGCACACACCGCCCTGGGAGAAAGGCGATTCTCTAGACCTAAGCCGGAGCCGTTCTTCAGCAAAATTTCTGTTGAAGGTACGCCCGCCAGAGTCGCTGCCTGGTTGGACATTGCCGCCGTCCCGCCGATCGCATCGGTCAACACCTGGGCGATCGTGTTGTTGCTCTCGACATTCATCACCTTTAGGATCTGGCGCAGAGGCGGAGATTGATGGCGCACCAGCAGAATTTGCTTAGGCGATCGAGCTATGTTGTCAGCGACCAACTGGACATCCCCCGCAATGGTGATCTGGGGTCGGGGCGTTCCGGGAGGAAGCGATCTGTAGGCATATTCAAAGTCTGCTGACCAGGTTAGGGCGCTCCAGGCTTGCTTCAGCAAATCTGCCGACTTAGGCAAATCTTCCTCAAAGCTGACCGTGAGATTTCCCACGATCACCAGGTTGCCCGCAATGTTTCTAACGCCACTGCGGTTGAGCGCGTTGCCCAGGGCGATCGCTTCTTCCCACTCAATTATGGGATCGCCATCGGACTGAAGAATCAAATCTCCTTGCAGCGTACCGTTCTGGACAGGGCCAGTAGCGCTGAGGCGGGTTTCAAAGCGGTGATCTGGGCCCCAGTGGTGCAGGGCAGCGATCGTCGTGGCCACTTTGGTCAGCGAGGCGGCGGGAACTGGCGTTGTGCCCCGGTTACTAGCCAGCAGCAGCGGCCCTGACTGAAGCCAAATTCCCTGAGTCTCTGGGTTCAGACCTTTTCCAGCTAGACCAGCGAGGTACTGCTGCATCCTCACCTGGGCGATCGCATCGGGGGCGTTCGTCCAGCCTAGCCAGGGTGTGTTCTGCCAGCCCACTCCCTCGGACGAGTTCACCAGTTGGGGCGCTCCAGCCATGGTCAGCCACACCGTCATCACTCCAGAACTAAGTAGCTCTAGCAAACATCGCCTCTCATAATGCTGTAAACCAGAATATAGGAGATTCGGGCATTTGTAAGGACGGTTTCAGAATGGCTCAGGCAGATCAAAATCAAGTTCTGCGATCGCTACCGATCGTTGTGGGTGTTCTGGCCAGTGGGCTACTGCTGACCAATCGGCTGCTGACTCCTGACCTGACGAGTTCCCAGGCGAGATCGGATGCTCTGGGCGTAATCATCAGTGCGGTGCTGGTGTTGACCGGACTGCTGTGGCAGCAGGTTCAGCCGCGATCGCCCGAAAGTGTGCAGCTAGTCGGAGAGGAAGCGTTTGAACTGGAATCAACTCTACCGGAAGCGGTCAAAACAGAGCTGGCCTGGGCTTCCCATTTGCTGCTGACCAACACCGTTACGCGATCGATCGTCGTGTGGTACGACGGTCAAGTTTTGCTGCGGCGGGGAATTCTGCCGCCACAGGCAGAAGTGCAGCCTGGAGCCATTCTGAAGCGAGTTCTGGACAAGCAAAAGCCCGTCTACCTGGTTTCGCTGAAAATCTACCCTGGTCGCATTGAGTTCGATTACCTGCCAGAGAACACTCAGGGCGTAATTTGCCAGCCGCTAGGCAACCGTGGCGCAATGATTCTAGGCGCAAATGCTCCCCGCAGCTATACTCGTCAGGACGAAAACTGGATCGCCGCGATCGCCGAAAAACTAGAAAATACCCTGACGACAGAAATAGTCTGAAAATAGAAGTAAGCAACGATCAGGGCTGCACCACTTCCTCCGCCGCTTGCTGCAATCGGCTCAATTCCTCTGTCAACGTTTGCTCTAGCGTATCCAGCACCGTTTGGGGATCAACAGCTTGCTGCATTACTTCGGCTTCTGGATCGCTGCGATCGAGGACATCCGGCAAATCTCGCCGCAGTTCCTCCAGCAGGGCAATCAACTTGGCAACTTTTTGCTCCGTCAGCAAATGCACCTGCAAACTCAACTGGGCCCGTTGTTCTGCCAGAGACTCCTGCCGCCCCTGCCGTACCAGCACCCCTGCCGTCATCAGTAGCGACACAATACCGATCAGCTTGTCCAGACCTTCAAAAGGTGGCGGATCGAATCGGGGCAGGCTCCAAGACGGCGGCACCAGGTTGGATAGAATCCAAAGCCCGATCGCTACAACCAACCCGTACAGGAAAGCTGGACGGCTGAAGCCAACGGTGACGCTTTCTACCCAACGCTGATGAAAGGAGACGTTTTGCTCAGCTTTGGCTTGCAGGGCAATGATGGTGTCGATCGTCTCCCCAATGGGGTCAGGGAAAGGAGCAACAGGCAGACCACTCTGAGGGGCAAGGAGAGGATTGGTAGCAGTGGGTTGGTTTTGCATATCCCCTACTTTAAGACGCACTCGAAAATTTAGCCTTGCAGCGATCGTGCCTGGGCCAAGAAATGTCCCAGCAAGTAAAGCGATCCACACAGTACGGTTAAGCCGTGGTTTTTGTCCAAAGCAGCTTCCAAAGCAGCTTCCAGAGCGGCAAACTCGCTTGGATAGGCCTGGCAATGGTCTAATTTGGGGCAAACTTGCCGCGCCAGAGTTGCCAGAGCTTCTGGGTCAGCCGTTTTGGGATCAGGAACCGGAACTAGATAGAGTTGGTCGCCCGATCGCAGCAACGCCTTAAGGGATTCGGCGTGGTCTTTGCGGGTCATCATGCCGACGATCCAGTGGACGGGAAAAGAATTTGGCTGAGTGTCTACGAATTGGCGCAAAGCGATCGCTCCGGCGGGGTTGTGTGCGCCGTCAATTAGGATAGTGCGGCTCCGCCAGGAGAACCACTGCATACGTCCCGGCCAACTGGTTTTGCCCATGCCCACCGCGACCGCCGCGTCCGAAATTTGCCAGCCTTGCTGCCGTAGAGACTGGAGCGCCGCGATCGCGATCGCCGAATTTTGTAACTGCACTGCGCCCGCCAGAGGGAGCGGATACCGGATGCCTTGCGCCTCTGCCCAAGTTTCCTGACAGGCTTCCTGGCAGGTGGCAGCGATCGGATAAGTTGCAGAACAGCCCAACTCTGCCAAGCGCTGATCGATCACTGTGCCTGCTTCGGGGGGTACTGGCCCAATCACGGCAGGGCATCCGGGCTTGAGGATGCCGGCCTTCTCGCCTGCGATCGCCGCCAGTGTGGAGCCGAGAATGTGGGTGTGATCGTAGCTGATGCTGGTAATGATGCTGACCAGGGGACGATCGACCACGTTGGTCGAGTCTAACCGTCCACCTAGGCCGACTTCCATAACGGCGATGTCCACTTGCTGCTGAGCAAAGTAGAGCCAAGCGGCGGCAGTGACGATTTCAAACTGGGAAACTTCAAGCTGGGGATCGCTCTGGGCGGCTGCTACAACCTGCATCAAAACCCGTTCCAGATCGTCAGGGGCGATCGGCTGCTCGTTCAGGCAAATGCGCTCGTTCCAGTCCACTAGATGGGGTGAGGTGTAGCGGCCCACTCGGTAATCCGCCGCCGTCAGCACTGAGGAAAGATAGGCGCACACCGAGCCTTTGCCGTTGGTTCCCGCCACATGGACGATCGGCACTTGCAGTTGGGGATTGCCCAATTTGTCCAGAAGTTGCCAACTGGACTCTAGTCCCAACTTTGCGCTTGTCCAGGCAAACTTTTCCAGCAGCGCGTCTATGTTCATGTAGCCATAGTCTCATAGGTTAGGACAGGGTGCAGGAGTGGAATCCCTGGTTGGGGGCACTGCCCTCAGACCCTTCAAACCCAAGATCCTAAAATGTCCTAACCTGTCTGTCTACAGCCATAACTGCTCAGGTTCCCTCAATCAACTCTGCCATATTTTGCGATCGCCCCTGCCATTCCTGCTTGACGGGTGAGCCATGCCCACATCTGGTCGCCGTGGGAAAAATGCCACCATTCATTGGGGTGCTGAGTGAAGCCCGCGGCTTGCATGACTTGAGCCAGGGTTAATCGATCGCGGTGGAACTGCTGCTGCGGCTCGGCACTGGCGATGAAATGCTGAGGATGAGAGCGGGGCGAAATTTCGTCGATCGGCGACCCCATATCTACCACCTCACCGGATGGATTAACCAGGGTGAGATCGATGGCGGCTCCTGTGCTGTGGGGTGGCGGCAAAGCGGGATCTGGGTTGGGAACCGCCCAAAACTCATACACCTGTTGCAGAACCGCCTGCCGTTCTGCCTCGCTCAACTGGCTTGAAGTCAATCCCCGCTCCTCCACCTGTTCATTAAAGGTATGCGTCACCATGAACCGCTGCACGGCGATCGGCCGGTAGGCATCGAAAACCTGAATCCGCCAGCCGGGATGGGTACGTTGCAGAATTTCCTGAGCTGATCGCAGGCGATCGCGCACGCCCTGCCGGACACAGAACGGTGATGCTTCTCCATAGGGCGCACCCAACTTGGCATAGGGATGGGGCAGCACCAGAGAAAACTCCGTTCCTGAAAGAGGCACGAGAGGTTCACCACACTCCAAAATCGCAATTTGCTGATAAGGCTTCAGCATCGCTTTGATGACTCTGGCTCTACGGGCGGAACGGGATCGTAGCCTCCTGGATGCAGAGGATGGCAGCGACAAATGCGACAGGTTGAGAGCCAGGTTCCCTTGAGAAGGCCGTGGTTTTCGATCGCCTCGATCGCGTACTGGGAGCAAGTGGGCGAGTAGCGACACACAGGTGGAAAGAGGGGCGAAATTAGCGCTCGGTAGCCTCGAACTAACCCAATTAATACAAGCTTCATGAATCCGCCTGGGTCTGGGGTGGGGGAATTGGGGTGGGGGAATACTGAAGGGCTGAATGCTCAGGCCATCTGTGGCAGCGGCTTAAACCCCTACGAACATGGCTTACGAACTTGGCTACAGCTATAGAAGTCACTTTAGAATAGCTGCGATCGCAAAAGCAGCGATGAGCGGAATCACGATCGGCAGTGCCACAAGCAGCCCCCACTTGCCAAACTGGATCGGTTGATTGTCTGACTTCAAAAGCGCCACAACCGCAGCAATTCCCATTAATACCCAAACAATTCCGAAGCCCAGAAAGACAGTGTAAGCTGCGTCTCCTTGCATTGTTTTCTCCGAGGAGTTTGTTGAAAGCGATCGCGCGAGCTTCCCCTGCGGGATTTACTCTTGCTGATCCTAGCGCCTCAGACCGCTTTGAATGCAGTTATAGTCCGGTCGTCATCACCATTGGCCCAGTAGGCTGCGTGGCAACGGGCGCAGCCTCCACAGTGACGGCCAGCGTTGTGATTTGGTTGTTCGGGAGGGAAAGCTGGGTGAAAACGCTGCCGCGATCATTTGGGTTAAAGCGATCCCAGGGAATTTTCTGCCCTTCTGCGATCACCCAAAGCTGGTAGTACTGCCCCGGAGCCAGCGCTGGCAGATTTCGCAGTGCCAAGACTGCTTTAGGTTCCCCCGGAGCCAGAACAATACTGCCAGAGGCCGCGGCGGCCTGATCTTTACCCTTGAGCGAGACTAAATAAGTCTTGGGTTGTTGCAGCAATCCCACTACATCCTGCTGCTTGGCCACCTGATCCTGCTGCTTGGCCACTTGGGCTTGCAGCCCGTCTACCTGTTGCCGCAGCCGTAGGTTATCCAGCCCGATCGCGCCCACGAGCAGGGCTGCGGCTCCCGCCACCATGCCCCACACGGCACGTTGCCGGTTCCTGGTGGGCGCGATCGGCGTTGGCTGGGCGGCTACAAGAACCTGAGCCCGTAGCCGATCGGATGGCGTAGCGCTAGGCAGAGCGTAGGGCATTACCTCCAGAACTCGTTGGAGTTGCTGCACCTCCGCCGCCAAGCTGGGGTTTTCTGCCAACTGTTGTTGCAGCGTCTCGGCTTCTTCGGGGCTGAGATCACCCAGGGCATACCCCGCCAGCAGCTCGTCTAATTGTTCAGGAGGAAGGTGATCGGTCATGGTAACTAAATCAACTCGCTCAAATACTTTCTCAAGCTCAAAAGTCCCTGGCGTGACCAGGTTTTGACTGTGCCCAGGGGCATCTCTAACTGAGCCGCGATCTCTGATTGACTCAACCCTTCGTAGTAGGCCATTTCCAGCAAAGTGCGCTGTCTTTCGGGAAGCTGGGCCAGGGCGGTTCGCACGTAGCCCGATCGCTGACTCAGAGAAGCCAATTCAAACGGACTAGGCGGCGTTTCGTGCTGCATATGACCCCATTGCTGAAGAAATCTCAACCGAGTGCCGCGCGACCGGAGCCGATCGATTGCCCGCGAACGAGTCACCGTAGTGAGAAAACTGCCCAGCGATCCTCGCACTGGACTGTAGCGATCGCTGCGCCAGAGGTACAAGAAGACCTCCTGGGTCAAGTCCTCAGCTTCCTGAGATTGGGTCAGCATCCGCAGCGCCAACCGATAGACGAGACTGGAGTAGCGATCGTAAAGGTGGCCTAGCGCCGCTCGATCGCCTGCCCTCAAGTTCTGGTATAGCTGAAGGTCAGAGAGATCGTCTGCACGATCGACAGCATCAATGGAGTCAGGCATAAACAGAGTCAGACATGAATGTTTCTACCAGTGACAGGTTCCATTCTCTTCACGCTGCCGAACTTATTGGGCCGTGCGTATTAAAAATACGAGCAAAGGCGAACAATGGATTCAGATGAAGGGATTCAAGAAGACCAGAGGAAATTGGCTAGGTTGTACCCAGTCGATCGTCTTTAACCATAATCACAGTCCCCTGGAGGTCGAAACCGATGAAATCCAGATGGCTGAAAGGCTCAGGATTCAAGCGTTAGATACTAAATGGGATCTATACACAGGAGCAACCAATTGCAGCGATTCGCCCTTCTGCGAAACGCTGTTAAAGGAGGTGAAAAACCCTATTTGATCTGCGGTCTGCTCTCAAGTCGGGACAAGTTCGCCGGGACGCAGCCGCGACCATTTGCCTGTTTCCTGCTTGAAGCTGAGGCAACCGACCACATCCCACTCCATCTCAATGAAGTCACCTCGATCGCGAATGTTGACGTTGATCGTCGGTTCTGTTGCCTCAAAGTCGGGCTGTTCGGTTAGGTGAGGCTGCTGGTGTTGGTGCTCGACCGCGTTGTAGGTGGTGCAGCGATCGACATAGTGACAGTTGACGCAAATACACATAGCACAGGCTCCGCATTCAAGATCCGGGAGGCTCACGCCGTCCACAGAATCGACTGGCTTTGATGCTACTCTAGCTCAGGCGCAGGAATTATTCAGCCCGGCTCAGGTAGATTTTCATGACCTGACCTATCTTTTCCATGTCTTGCCCTCCCTTCGTTAGGATGACACTACCGTTGAACTCGATCGATTTGCGTTTCTGGACTGGCTTGAGTCAATTGGAACCACTCAATCAACCCATTGCCGCCGTCTCCTCTGCTCTGTCTCCCAAAACCTGGCCCTTTGAACTGGAGTGGCTACCCACCTCCGCGTATTTGGTGGGCGGCACAGTGCGGGATGCGCTATTGGGGCGGGAGAGTGAGTACCTGGATCTGGACTTTGTTTTGCCAGAAGCGGCGGTGGAAACGGCCCAGACGATCGCCCGCCACTACAGAGCCGGATTTGTGCTGCTGGATGCCGAGCGCCAGATCGCCCGTGTGGTTTTTCCCCAAGGAACGGTGGATTTTGCCCAGCAGGTCGGCCCAACTCTGGAGGCAGATCTGAAGCGGCGCGATTTCACTGTCAATGCGATCGC
>DATNQR010000305.1:0-4115 GCA_036703905.1 Thermosynechococcaceae cyanobacterium | reverse complement strand
CGACGGGGATGCGTGGTGGGTGCCGCTCGGCGACGACGGCGAGCCAGTCACCGGCGACCAGCGGTTCCGCGTCACCGATCTGCGGCCGGGCGAGGAGTACGACTGCGTCTACTCGGCCATTGACGCCGGGCTGGAGGCGGTAGGTGCCGGGCCGCGGGTGTCCCCCTCGTCTGTCAAGCAGGCGTTCTGCTACGACGAGGCCGAGGTGCTCGCGGCGGCCCCAGACGCCGAACCAAGCGCAGCAGCAGACGGCGGGGGCACGTAGGCTTTCCCCGACCACAGCTCACTCGGCCCCCGCTGCTGCTGCACTGGGTCATTAATCATTCAATAAAAATTAGATGCGTTTGCCCTGAAGCTGGGACGATCGACCTAGGATAGAACGAGCAACCAGCGATACAATACTCACAGAACGTTACAACATTAGCCCAGCAACACAGGTCTTATGGGAATCGGAATCGAAGTCGCACTCTTGTACCTTGTCTTAGCAGGCGCGTTTCTGCTGGTGATTCCGGCAGGGATCTACTTCTACTTGAACCAGCGCTGGTATGTGGCTAGTTCCTTCGAGCGCGGTTTTATGTACTTCATGGTTGCCATGTTTTTTCCAGGACTGCTGCTGCTGGCTCCCTTTTTGAATTTTCGTCCCCAGCGTCGGACGATCGGAAGCTAGGTTGTGTTGACATTCTGGGTTGAAGTGGGAGTAGGGTTCTACCCCTGCACTCCTTCTTAACCTATGAGGCCATGGCTATAAGAGTCAATAAAACCTGAAAACTCCTTAAACTATGCGGCGGATCGACGTTATTGGCATTGGCATCGGCATTTTTGCGGCAGGGGGTCTGGCTTACCTGTTCTTTCAGCAGGTGGGTTTAGATAGCATCTCGGCGGGCATTTGGAGCCAAGTGCTGCTGGTGGGCGGTTTGCTGGGCTGGCTGCTGACCTACGTGTTTCGAGCCGTCACCCACACGATGACCTACAACCAGCAAATGAAGGACTATCGGGAAGCTGTGCTGCAAAAGCGTCTGGAGGAGCTGACTCCAGAGGAACTCGCCAAGCTTCAGGCGGAGATTGACCAAGAGCGGCAAACCGCGAAGACGGACGGGTGAATCTGACCAGGTAGATGAGACAATGACGCAGTGACTTTAATCGTCTGTTCTTGTCCCTCGTGTTCCCGTACCCCTGGCCAGAATGACTTCTGTTTCGCAACGCTTTGAATACCTGCGCGATCGTGCTCGGTGCGCTTTGATTCCCTTCATCACCGCCGGAGATCCTGATTTGGCCACGACGGCCGAAGCGCTGAGGAGGCTCGATCGCTCCGGGGCTGACCTGATTGAACTCGGTGTTCCCTATTCCGACCCGTTAGCAGATGGGCCGGTAATCCAGGCGGCCGCCACCCGTGCCCTCCAGCGAGGAACGCGACTGGATGACGTTCTGGAAATGGTGCGGGAAGTTAGTCCGACACTGCGATCGCCCATCATCTTGTTCACCTACTACAACCCAATTTTGAATCGCGGCATCGATCGCTTCCTGCACCAGGTTTCGGAAGCAGGCGTGAAGGGTCTGGTGGTTCCCGATTTGCCTTTGGAAGAGGCAGAGACGCTGCTGAAACCAGCCCAAAGCTATGGTGTGGAACTGACGCTGCTGATTGCGCCCACCAGTCCCAAAGAGCGGATTGTGGCGATCGCTCAGCAGTCCCAGGGTTTCATCTACCTAGTCAGCACTACGGGCGTGACAGGGGTACGGACGCAGATCCAGGCGCGAGTAAAGGATTTGCTGTCGGAACTGCGAGAGGTGACAGACAAGCCGATCGGTGTGGGCTTTGGCATTTCTCAACCAGAGCACGCTCGCCAGGTGATGGAGTGGGGCGCAGACGCAGCGATCGTTGGCAGTGCTTTTGTCAAGCGATTGTCTGAGGGCACATCTGCTCAGGGTTTACAGGCGATAGAAGAATTCTGCCACAGTCTGAAGGCGGCGATTACGTCAGTAGGATAGGTCAAAAGCTACTCAACCACTGAAAATTCTTCAGAGCGAAGTGTAAGTGTATTTACTGGCTTTTGCTCAGGATTAAGGCAAGCAAGTTGTAGAAAAACTTGGTGGTTTACTTCTTGTAAAAATTAATTGCAGGGACTAGCTGAAGGCTGGAAGCCCATGCCCAGCCTCAAAATTCGCTGTCACGATCCTGTATTTAAGCAATGCTAACTTCATAACTTTATCGAGGAGCTACAGAGTCTCTTGGCACGGGGTTACGAAAATTTACCTACAAGATTTGTTAGTAACTCCGTATTTTCTGGGTATAGTCCAAACAGTGTAGATTTGCTACTGGATCTGCCGATGGGGTGCATCAGCTGTTTAGGTGAAATATGTGAAGAGACGAACGTAAAATTTCTCGTAAGAGATGAATTTGAATAAATTGCTCCGGTGCTGGTGTCTACCCTTGCTCGTTGCAGCGGCCTACACAGGCTTTGCTGTCCTTCAAAAATCACCTGCTGCCGCCGACGAGATCATCACGATCCCTAACACGGCTACAGCTAATTTTCGGAACGTCCCAGGCGGCCCACTCCAGCCAGCGACCTCCAATCAAGTCACTGTGACGGCCAGGGTGGCTCCTGCGGGACTGGAAATCGTCAAGACTGCCGATCGAGCTGCCGCCGAGCCTGGGGATTCAGTAATCTACCGTCTCCTGATTCGCAACACGGGCAGCACGACCCTACGAAACCTGGAGGTGAGCGACAAGCTCCCTGCCGGATTTCAGTTTGTGGCTAACTCTCCGCGTGGCACCGTGACGACCAACGGCGCGACTGTTCCCGTCAGCCTCACCACCATTGCGCCGCAAAATAGCACAAACCGCCTGCTCACCTTCAGCTATGCAGGGACGCTGGAGCCAAAACAGACTTTGACGATCGCCTACGCGGCCCTGCTTTCGCCCGATGCGATTCGAGGCTCCGGGCGCAACGTGGCCACTGCAACAGGCAGAACACCCACGGGTGGCGTGATTAGCAGCACTCCCGCCAGCTACCAAGTGCGGGTTCGGCCCGGCATTTTATCCGATTGCGGCACGATCGTTGGGCGAGTGTTTGTAGACAAGAACTTTGATGGCGAACAGCAGCCTGGAGAATCTGGCGTTCCCAATGCGGTCATTTTTATGGATGACGGCAACCGGATTACCACCGATGCAAACGGGTTGTTCTCCTTGGCCTTTGTCATCTCTGGCTACCGCACTGGCACGCTGGATCTGACCAGCTTGCCCGGATACACTCTGGCTCCCAACCAGTACCGAATTGAGGCCAACAGCTCCTCTCGGTTGGTGAAGCTGGCTCCGGGCAGTCTAGTTCGTATGAATTTTGCAGTCACCCCTAGCTTCAAGGAGTCGCGGTAAGATGTATCGCCCTATCAGCCTCCTGTTGCTGTCGTCCTGTATGGGGACGATCGCCCTGCTTGCCCCTGCGGCGGCTGCCCCAGAACCGGAAGCAGCAACTGCCAAAACCGAGACTGGCTCAAAGCTGGAGCAGTCGATTCAGCTTCCCTCCACTCCCCAGGTGAGCCAGAGTTCTCCCGCACCAAGTTCTCCTGCACCGATCGCCGCTTCAGAAGTGCGAATTCTTTCTCCCCAGGCTCCCACCACGTCTGAAAAAGAAACCAACCTAGTTGTCCAGTATGCACCGGGCGCAAAGGTGAGGGTGACGGTGAACCAGCAGCCGATCGACCCATCCAGTCCTACGCAAACCCAAACTGACGCAACCACCGGCCTCATTACCCAGGTGTGGTATAGCATTCCGCTCCGGGAAGGCGAGAATACACTGGTGGTGCAGGCGGAAGGGGGGACAGCGACGACAATTAAGCTAACGCGCAAAGAGACTTCGGCTCGGATCGAGTTCCTGCCCAGCAGCAATCCCCAGGTTCCCGCCGACGGTCGATCAACCGTGACTCTTGAAGGGCAGATTTTAGACGACACGGGACAGTTGATCGCGCAAGACGCGATCGTCACCCTGACCACCAGCGCCGGAAAATTTGTCGGGGCCGACCAGGACAGCGATCGTCCGGGCTTCCAGGCACTGGCCCAGTCTGGACGGTTCACGGCTCAGGTGCAGTCCGCCCTGGCAGCTCAGAAAGTGCGAATCCGG
>DATNQR010000304.1:0-9060 GCA_036703905.1 Thermosynechococcaceae cyanobacterium | reverse complement strand
CCGTCCCTGATCCTTGAGCCAGGAGGTGACGCTGATTAGGTCGGTTGGGTTGCCCTGTCCTTGCAGCAGCACCATTGTCCGATAGATTTCCTGGTGGGCGCTTAGGTAAAATGCCTCTGGCCGCAGCAGATCTGCAACCCGATTAATCGCCTCTGGGTCGAGCAGGATGCCGCCCAAGATCGACTCTTCCGCATCAATATTTTGGGGCGGTAGGCGATCGTGATAGGCCTGAAAGTTGAGTTCCTGAACCATGAGGAGTTATGCGGTAAAGGGAGCAGGTTGGGAGGTGCAGTCGGCAGAGGAACCGATTTTGTCTCCTTAATATAGCGTTGAGACGAGATTCTCTCAACTACATTTAGTAGAGCTTAAGCCACGCTTGCGATCGAATCCACTATCTGTAGGACTGCGGTAACATTGTAGTATATGCGTACTATTCTAGCAGATTCACTCGCAGAGATGGATCTAGCGCGATCGGGGAGTTCAGAATAATCCATTTGCACAAGAGTTCAAGTGCACAGGAGTTCAAGTGCATAAGAGTTCAAGTGCACAAGAGTTCAAGCTGGCAATCTCCAAAAATTTGACCCGGATTTCCTAGGAAATCCGGGTCGTAAGGCTATGTGCCAGCTGTTTTATAGAGGGTCAGGCTAGCGGTTTTGATAGGGTGGGGGTTGCCCACGAAATCCAGAATAGAGGAACAGCAACAGAAGACAGGAAAATCTGCATTAATCTTTAAATTGCCTTACTATTCTTCATACTAATCAGTTCTGTGACCCGTTCAGGCGGCTAACGGCTCTACCAATCTCAGTTGCTTTGATCAGGTGCTACAAACAGCCTCCATACCGATGAACTTTGCTATGGGAGTTCCGGCAATCTGTTGGGTTAGAGGGAGAACAGGGCACAATAGGCTCAGTCCTGAAATCCTTCTGGAGGTTGCGCTTGAGTCGAGTTGGGCTGGTCGCCATTGGGCGCAACGAAGGGCAACGGCTACGCCAATGCTTGCTGTCGGTGATCGATCGCGTCGATCGCATTGTGTACGTAGACTCTGGCTCCACCGATGGCAGTGTCGAACTGGCGCGCTCCCTGGGAGTTCACGTCGTTGAGTTGGATTTGTCTATTCCCTTCACTGCCGCACGCGCCCGCAACACCGGACTGGCGCGGTTGCTGGAGCTTGATCCCACGATCGAGCGGGTGCAGTTTGTTGATGGTGATTGCGAAGTGGTGGCAGATTGGCTAGAAAAAGCCCAGGACGCGCTTGATCGCTATCCCGAAGTTGTGGTGGTGTGTGGCCGGCGGCGGGAGCGGTTCCCCAGCGCCACGATCTATAACCGCCTCTGCGACATTGAATGGGACACCCCGATCGGCGACACGAAAGCCTGTGGCGGCGATGCCCTGATGCGGGTTGGAGCGCTGCAACAGGTGGGTGGCTATAACCCCGCTCTGATTGCTGGAGAGGAGCCAGAAATGTGTGTGCGTCTGAGGAAAAAGGGCGGCAAGATTCTGCGAATCGATGCCGAGATGACGCTACACGATGCCCAGATCACGCAGTTTGGACAGTGGTGGAAGCGATCGGTGCGATCAGGTCACGCTTTCGCTGAGGGAGCCTGGATGCACGGCGCACCGCCAGAAAAGCATTGGGTTAAAGACAGCCGCAGCATCTGGTTGTGGGGACTGGTCATTCCAGCCCTGATTTTGGTGACTGCTTGGTTTACCCGTGGGCTGAGTCTGCTGCTGCTGCTGCTGTATCCTCTGATGGCCTACAAAATTGAGCGCTACTTGAGAAGAAGCGGACGATCGCCCCAGGAAGCTCGGCTCTACGCAGGCTTCTGTATGCTGGCTAAGTTCCCTCAGGCGCAAGGGCAACTGCAATTTCTCATCAACAAACTGCTGCGGAAACAGGCGCGGCTGATCGAATACAACTCAGCCACGTCGGGTCAAGCCCAGCCTAAACAAACCCGGACTCAACAAACCCAGTGGGTTGATCCGGTGCAGGTGTTGAACGTGACGATCGACAACTTTTCCATGCGGGAATTTTTGGAAAAGCTCGATCGAGGCTTTGTGATCACGCCCAATGTTGATCACCTGATGAAGCTGCAAAAAGACGCAGAGTTCTACCGGATCTACAGGGAAGCAGATTACAGCGTCTGCGATAGCCAGATCGTCATGAAAGCCGCCAAATTTCTCGGTACACCTCTGAAGGAAAAAATCTCCGGCTCCGACTTTTTTCCCATCTTCTGCACCTACCACCGGGACAATCCAGACATCACTATTTTCCTGCTAGGGGGCGCAGCTGGGGTTGCCGACAGAGCCAGAACCCGTATCAACGCCAGAACGGGTCGAGAAATCGTAATTGATTCCCATTCCCCTTCCTTTGGCTTTGAGAAGAACGAGCAGGAATGCCAGGAACTGATCGATCGCATCAATCGCTCCCAGGCAACTGTGCTGGCCGTCGGTGTGGGCGCACCCAAGCAGGAAAAGTGGATCAGCAAATACCGCGATCGCTTCACCCATGCACGAATTTTTCTGGCGGTTGGGGCAACGATCGACTTTGAGGCTGGAACCGTTAAGCGCGCTCCCAAATGGATGAGCCAACTAGGACTTGAGTGGCTGTTCCGCATTGCTTCCGACCCCAAGCGTCTTTGGAAGCGTTACGTAGTAGACGATCTGCCGTTTTTCTGGCTGCTGCTGAAGCAGAAACTTGGCCGGTATCAGTCGCCCTTCCCAGAGTCGCTGCGCCGTCAGCAATTTAACCGACGCGACCTATCCTAGAGCTAGGAGACAGAGGGAAGGAATTATGAATCAATGCAGAGCAGCAGTGCCCCGTTTGCTAGCGTGGCTGTGTTCGGTGGCTGTAGTGCTGCTGTTGACGGGTTGCAGCCTGCCCCAGGTGACGGCGGAGGAACGCCTGTTTCTAAATCTGTCGGTGGATTTCTTGGGGGAGTTTGAGCTACCTAAGCAGAACTTTGAGGGCGCACCCGTCGGCGGACTTTCAGCCCTCGCCTACGATCGTCCTCGCGATCGCTTCTATGCCCTGTCGGACGATCGCAGCGAATTTGCCCCGGCTCGGTTCTACACCTTGAAACTGGATCTCGATTCCACTGAGCGCCAGCCCAATCTGCGGCAGGTGACGATCGAGCAAGTCACAACCCTCAAAGACAAAACCGGCCAGCCCTATGCAAAAGGCACGATCGATCCCGAAGGTCTAGCGCTGTCGCCTTCTGCGTCGGTGTTTGTTTCCAGCGAGGGTGTGACCCGTGATCAAGTGCCGCCCTTTATCGGCGAGTTTGACCTAAAAACGGGACAGTGGCAGCGTAGCCTCTTGCTTCCAGAGCGCTACATTGCCGATGCGCCCGGTGAGCAGCAAGCACGGGGCATCCGAGACAATCAGGGCTTCGAGAGCCTGAGCCTGAATCCGGGTGGCTACGGAACGATCGCCCTGGAACCCTTCCGCCTGTTCACAGCGATCGAGTCTCCTCTAGCTCAAGACCTGGATTCGTCTGTCTCTGGGCAACCACTGCCGAATCGGATGCTTCACTACTCGGTTGAAGAAGGACGATCTCTGTTTATCTCGGAGCATCTGTATCCCCTAGAACCTCCGCCAACGGGAGCTTTCAGTCACGGCTTGACGGAGTTTTTGGCGATAGACCAAGGTGGGCATTTCCTCAGTTTAGAGCGCAGCTACGGACTGATGGGCTTCCAGGTAAAGCTATTTCAACTGACTTCTGGAGGCGCGACGGATACTTCGGCGATCACTAGCCTCCGGGGACAGCGCAAGGGCATCCAGCCAATCCAAAAACAACTGCTGCTAGATCTGAACACGCTGGGAATCCGCATAGACAACCTGGAGGGAATCACGATCGGCCCTCGCCTTCCCGATGGTAGCCAGAGCCTAGTTTTGGTCAGTGATGACAACTTCCAGGCTAAACAAGTGACGCAGTTCCTTTTGCTGCGCCTGAAGGGGCTGAAATAGCTTGTGTAGGTGATAACCTCATTCCTGCCTGTCTCAGGCTGGATGGGGAGCTAAGCAGTCTGAGCAAGGGCGTTACAATCGAGCAAAGCTGTTGGCTGCTGTATGGACACTGCGATCGCCCTTCGTCCAATTTCAGTGCAAGACTATCACCGTATGGCAGAGTCTGGAATTTTACGACCAGATGAGCGAGTGGAATTACTGAAAGGGCAAATTATTCAGATGGCAGCTAAGGGAACAGCGCACGGGGCTGCGACTACTCGGACACGGCTTCTGTTAGGGAATCGGCTGGGTTCCAGCGCTCTCCTGCGGCTGCAAAATCCCATACATCTGGATGATTGTTCTGAACCAGAGCCAGACATCGCGATCGTCTTCTCGAATCCGACGTATTACTAAGACTATCACCCGACCCCTCAGGAGGTTTTTTGGATCATTGAGATTGCGGCTTCAAGTTTGACTGTGAAGTAAAGGCCCAGCCTATGCTCAATCTGGCATTGGAGAATACTGGGTTTTGGACGTGAATGAGTTTAAGCTACACGTTTATCGATCGCCCAGCGCCAACGGCTACCAAAGTAAAATGATTCTGGCTGAGGAGATGACGATCGCGCCCCCGCTTTCCCAACTGCCTAATCACTGTGAAAGAGATGCTGCGATCGAGCCCTGATGATTAGATTGAGATTGTATTGGGCATCGCTTCGTAATTCAGCCATGGGTAGAGAGCGATCACGCTTGAGTTGGAAGGAGCGATCGCTTACTCTTCTGACTTGGCTGCGCTTAATTAGCGGCGCTTAAACATCGTAGATGCGGCACTCTTGAGCGTCAGGACGATCGGCACAATAGAGATCCAGGGAATTTCTGCGCTCGGCTTTGCGGTGAGAGATGGCAGCTTGAATTTCTTCCACCACATCCCAGGCAGCGGCACACTCGCTAGAGAGCGCCCCACTAATTGAACAGGCACTCCGGGCTTGCTCAACCACAATGGGTAACTCCTGCTCTAAGGCAGCTGTATCCGGCTTCAGTACTTGATTCATCAGCTTCGTTCTCCAAAAATAAAGCAATTTCAGCTTGGGCTGTGAATTCTTCAGCGATAGCAATGAGAGGAATCGCTAAGAAACTTAACCTTCTCACTCTAACGCTGCGGCTCTAGAAGGTTAGGGAGGTAAACTTAACCAAGCAGCGAATGTAGGGCAGGGGATCAGTATCAGATGGGCGATCGACTCAGGAAGTTAAACGATCCTTTAGATTGAATAGATCCAACTTTTCTCAGCAAAAATTAACACGCTGCTTCCCTGGAACTAACTACTAGAGCGACTCCGCCTTTTGGTAGACTAATTACTGAGACTACCCACAAAAACAACGCTATCTCAGCGGTTGGAGGATTGACTTCGTGGAAAATACCCTCGGTTTAGAAATCATTGAAGTAGTGGAGCAAGCGGCGATCGCTTCGGCTCGGCTGATGGGGAAGGGCGACAAGAATGAAGCTGATCGGGTGGCCGTAGAAGCCATGCGAGAACGCATGAACAAAATTTATATGCGGGGTCGGATCGTCATTGGTGAAGGCGAACGGGACGACGCTCCCATGCTCTACATCGGTGAGGAAGTGGGGATCTGTACTCAAGAAGATGCTAAAACCTTTTGTAACCCTGACGAATTGGTGGAGATCGACATTGCTGTTGATCCCTGCGAGGGCACGAACCTCTGCGCCTACGGTCAGCCTGGATCGATGGCAGTGCTGGCAATTTCCGAGAAGGGTGGACTGTTTGCAGCTCCCGACTTCTACATGAAGAAGCTAGCGGCTCCTCCAGCAGCGCGGGGCCATGTGGATATCAACAAGTCTGCCACCGAGAACCTGAAAATCCTGTCAGACTGTCTTGATCGCGCCATTGATGAACTCGTAGTCGTGGTAATGAAGCGCGATCGTCACACTGACCTGATCAAAGAGATCCGCGAAGCGGGCGCACGGGTGCAATTAATCAGCGATGGTGATGTGGGCGCAGCGATCAACTGCGGCTTTGCTGGAACCAACATTCATGCCTTGATGGGAATTGGCGCGGCTCCCGAAGGTGTGATCTCGGCAGCGGCTTTGCGCTGTTTGGGGGCCCACTTCCAGGGACAATTGATCTATGATCCAGCAGTGGTGAAGACGGGGCTGATTGGAGAAAGCAGAGAAGCTAACCTTGATCGCCTGAAGGAAATGAACATCACCGATCCCGACAAAGTTTATAACGCTGAAGATTTGGCATCTGGCAAAACCGTTTTGTTCGCTGGAACCGGCATTACTTCGGGCAACTTGATGAACGGTGTGCGCTTCTTCAAAGGCGGCATGAGGACTCACACGCTGGTAATTTCCAGCCAGTCCCAATCGGCGCGGTTTGTGGATACGATCCACATGACTGAGCAGCCGAAAGTGATTCAACTGCACTAGCTCAACACACTATCAACTGCACCAGTAGAGTTTTGAGAGCTGAAATTTGAGTGAGGGTTGGCTAGGGCGATCGAACTGAAGGACGGTTGAACTCGATCGCCCCTCCCCTTCCCTAACCTCAAAACTAAAGCTCGAAATTCAAAACTCTGGTCAAAACTCCAGCAAAACTTTCTTTAACAAATCAAGGTTTAGAGATGAATATCGCTGTCGTGGGGTTAAGCCATAAAACGGCTCCGGTGGAAGTGCGAGAAAAACTCAGCATTCCTGAGCCACAGTGCGAACAGGCGATCGCCCAACTCTGTAGCTATCCCCACATCGAAGAAGTGTCGGTGCTGAGCACCTGCAACCGCCTAGAGATCTACATCGTCACCAGCGAGACGGAACACGGCATCCGCGAAGTTAACCAGTTTCTCTCCGACCACAGCAAACTTCCGGTTTCCCGCTTGCGTCCCTATCTGTTCACGTTGCTGCATCAGGATGCAGTCATGCACTTGATGCGGGTTGCGTCGGGTTTGGATAGCCTTGTGCTGGGGGAAGGACAAATCCTGGCCCAAGTGAAGCACTGCCACAAGCTCGGTCAGCAGCATAACGGCATCGGTCGGATTCTTAACCAATTGTTCAAGCAGGGGATCGCGGCGGGAAAGCGAGTCCGGACAGAAACTAGCATTGGTACAGGCGCAGTCTCCATTAGTTCGGCAGCTGTGGAGCTGGCCCAGATCAAAGCCCAGAATTTGGCGGCGTGTCGGGTAGCGATCGTTGGCGCAGGCAAAATGTCCCGTTTGCTGGTGCAGCACCTCCTTTCCAAAGGAGCCGTCAATATCACGATTTTGAACCGATCACTGGAGCGTTCCAAGGAGCTTGCTAGGCAGTTTCCTGATGCCGAACTGCGTCTGTTGCCTATAGACCAGATGATGCCGACGATCGCCCACTCTGATCTCGTGTTCACTAGCACTGCCGCTACCGAGCCGTTGCTCGATCGCTCCAAGCTGGAACTCGTGCTTGATCCGGTTCAGCCCCTAATGGTGATCGATATCTCAGTACCCCGTAACGTTGATGCCGATGTCAATGATCTACCCCACGTTCAGGCTTTCAATGTGGATGATCTGAAGGCAGTGGTAGCCCAAAATCAGGAAGCCCGACGGCAGATGGCCCTGGAAGCCGAAGCGCTGCTAGACGAAGAAGGTGAGGCGTTTGAGGCGTGGTTGCGATCGTTGGAAACCGTAGCCACCATCAGCAGTCTGCGGGATAAAGTCGAGACTATCCGCGTTCAAGAACTGGAAAAGGCCCTGTCTCGCTTGGGCACAGAGTTTGCCGACAAACACCAGGAAGTGATCGAAGCGCTCACCCGTGGTATTGTCAACAAAATTCTTCATGACCCAATGGTGCAACTCCGGGCCCAGCAGGATATTGAAGCCCGCCGCAAGGCAATGCAAACTCTGAATGTCCTGTTCAATCTGGAGTCGGAGTCCACCAAGCAATTCAGTTAACGACGTTGCGACTGAAGCGAACTGGACGATCGCCTTTCCTAACGATTTCCCGCTCTTTATTCTGCAAGCCGTCCTGTTCGTGATTCAGGCAGCGTTTCCAGAAGGAAGTTTGCTTGACCCCCTTTTTGCCGTGCTCTCCATAGGAGCATCAGGCTGTTCCCAGCTACCTCTGCGCCTTCTCTAGCAAGGTGGTGGGCGATCGCGTTGCCAGGTATGGCTCCTGCAACGATCCCCACCTCTCCTTCCAAATTTTTGCCCAGCCACAACTAACGTCTACTTAACCTCTACAAAGATCAACTAACCACCGAAGACTTTCCTCTACCTAAGGTTTAGATGGAGTCTTCTGTCTGAGGTTGGTTTAATTCAATTCCTGGAGTTACTAACCTTCAGGGAGTGAAATTTGAGGTTTCTATGACAAGCGCGACATCTAACACGGCTCCTGAGCAGTTCAAAGCGTTTCAAAGTTTAAGTACAGATGACCAGTTGGCTTTGTTCTGGTTCATCTACAAAGAGATGGGCAAGTCTATCACTCCTGCTGCACCCGGAGCCAGCACTGTTTCTCCTGGAATTGCAGAAGGCTTGTTCAATCAGGTGAAGGAAAAGTCTCACGAAGAACAATTGCAAATCCAGCGCGATTTGATCGATCGCAAAAACAGTCTGATCGCCCGCGAGTATGGTGCTCTTGGAGACACCACAAGGCTGCTGTTCTGGTATCGCTTGGCGCAGGGAATGGATGAGGGAACTATCATCCCGGTTCCTGCTGGCTATGAGGCTCCTGACTCCATTCATGGTGTGCTTGAGCAGATCAAGCAACTGGAGTTTGAGCAGCAAATCACTTTGTTCCGGGATCTAGTTGGTTCCTGGGGTGTTGACCCTAACGAAGTTGAACACGATTCAGAAACGGGACTGTAAAGTCTGCTTGCTTTCTTGAACCGAAGCTCTCATCCTTGCGCTGACCTGTTCCGCAAACTGCAACAAGCTGACTTGGAGCAAACTCAAGAGATTCGTCACCACCTGCAACAAGTGCTACAGAACGGCAAGATGTAGTTCGCACTCTACCTCGATGGATGATTGCTGAATAGCCCCTAATTCTCATCTGAGAAGGGGCTATTTTTTAGTGTGCAGTAGATACAGAGTACAGCCAGCCAAATAAAAAGCAGTTCGCTACCCGGTGCGAACTGCTT
>DATNQR010000303.1:0-4823 GCA_036703905.1 Thermosynechococcaceae cyanobacterium | reverse complement strand
ATCGCCATTCAGCAAGCGGAACTGTATCGGCAGGTGCAAACCCTCAATACTGGGCTGGAAGGGCAGGTGCAGGCGCGCACCGCCCAACTACAGCAAGCCCTGGCCTTTGAAGCCCTCCTTAAACGCATTACGGATCGGGTGCGCGATAGCCTGGATGAAGCACACATTTTGCAAACGGCGGTGGACGCATTGGCTCAAGGCTTAGCGCTTGCTGCCTGCGATGTCGGACTTTATGACGCGGCACACACCACGTCGACGATCGCCTATGAATGCACCAACACCCTCACTCCCGCTCAAGGCGCTACCTTTGCGATCGCGACCGCGCCCCATGCCGCGGTCTATCCCCAATTGCTCAGGGGGCAGACCTGCCAGTTCAGCGACATCGCGCCTCACCCGCTCCGTCCACAACAACAGTTACTGACCACCCTGGCGGTGCCCCTGGTGGATGACCAGGGCGTCTTAGGCGATCTGTGGCTGTTCAAACCACGTGGTGTTGGGTTTGATGACTCGGAAGTCCGCTTGGTGCAGCAGGTGGCTAACCAATGTGCGATCGCCTTACGGCAGTCACGCCTGTATCAAGCCGCCCAGGCGCAGGTACAAGTGCTCGAGCGACTCCATCAACTGAAAGATGACTTCCTCAGCACCGTCTCCCACGAGCTGCGGACGCCTATGGCTAACATGAAGATGGCGATCCAAATGCTGGACATTAGTTTGAGACCCTTAGGGGTCTTGGACGATGCCGCCAACGCGACCAATCGCTATCTCAAAATCCTGCGTGAGGAAGGCAAACGCGAACTGGCGCTCATTAATGATTTGCTGGATTTAGCCCGACTGGAGGCTGGGACGGAAGTGCTGACGCTCACCACTGTGACGCTGCAGGACTACATGCCTCACCTCACAGAGTCCTTCCTGGAACGGACCCAACAGCAACAGCAGCACTTAGTCTGCCAGATTCCCGACGACTTACCAGACTGCACCACCGCTTTGCCTTACCTGGAACGCATTCTGACAGAGCTGCTGCAGAACGCCTGCAAATACACACCTGCCGGCGGCACCATCGCGGTGTCGGCGCAAGCCACGCCAGCTGCTCTAGAACTGCGTGTCAGCAATACGGGTGTTGAGATTCCAGCGCTAGAATACGAGCGCATTTTCGACAAGTTCTACCGTATCCCCAACAACGACCCCTGGAAACATGGTGGCACGGGACTGGGCTTAGCCTTAACCAAGAAGCTGACCGAAAGCTTGGGTGGTCAAATTCACGTTGAAAGTGGTGGTGGTCAAACCACCTTTGTGCTGACGTTTGGGCATGGCAGCGTCGCAGTCAATCGGGCTGAGGTAGAAGCAACGACTTAACGGGCGAGCGACCTTCCTCCTCACCCCTCCGTCTCCAACTGCCATAAGCCCCCAAATCTCTTCCCCTCCTACTTTTCCCCTTCCACCCTTTCTGCCCGTCTGCAAAACCCGCAACTAGCCAACGACAGAATCAGCATCCTCGCTTGTGCATCGGAGTCAACAAGGACGAGAGTATCGGTGTTGCAGACTATAACCACACGGTGATTTGTTAAACTCAGCGGGATGGTCGCCCAATCCCGCTGGTCTGCAAAACCGGACGTAAGCCTTTCGGCTTATCCGGCTCCTCAACATCTTGGCTGTTGTCATCAGTACCGCAGCGATGGTTTGGATGAAATCCATCCCCTGCTGTTTTCGTATCATGGCAATGTCGGTGCAGAAGCTGCCAGTTTTGGGATTCATCCTTTCCACCCAAGGCTTTTGGGATGATGTGGTCAATCTCTAGCAAGTCTTCTGCATGAAAGTACAACCCGCAATGGTTACATTTCCCCCGTTGTTGCTTGAGTAGCCAAGCGACTCGTGCAGGAATGGTCGGGTGCTTTCCCAGTCGTTCGCTCCAGTACAACCAATCTTGGTCAAAGGGTGTTTTAGTGCCTTTGACCTTGATATGTCTGCTGATGGGACAATCCTGATGTAATCTCAGACCTTTCCGTGCACTTGAGAACCCTTTTCTGCCCGCCTGGCGTTGCCAATATTTGTTGGCAACCCAGGCTCGGGTCTTATTGGGGTGTCTGCGTCTTGCCCATTTCCACAGCTTTTGCCAAACTGCCCAATCGACTCGTTGAAACACCGCTTTGCTACAGACGTTGGCATAGTACCGACTCCATCCCCAAATCACGGGATTGAGATGGGAACTCAGCGCTGTCTGGCAAACCGCTTTATGACGGTCTACAATGTTGCGGATCTGTTGCAAGTGGCGATGGATTGCCGTTGGAGACGGTTTAATTAAGGTCTTGAAGCCTCGCCGAGAATGAGTTTTTCCCACCTCATATTGCCGGACTTCAAACCCTAAAAACTCGAATCCAATCCGACCCTCCACGGGGATCAGGGTGTGGCAAATGCGCGTTTTGCTCGGCTTTAATTCAAGTCCGATCTGATGCAACCACTCGTTGGTGAACTGTTGGCACTGTTGAATCACATCCAAATCCTGATGCAGGAGCACGAAGTCATCGGCATATCTCGATACCGTGAGTTTCGCCCTCCCTGGCGGAATCTGTTGCTTCAAGGCGGTTTCGAGTCCGTGTAGCGCCACATTGGACAACAAGGGACTGAGAACACCCCCTTGTTGTGTCCCGGCTTCCGTCCGCGAAAACCTGCCCTGATCCATCACTCCTGCTTTCAGCCATGCCTTGATTTGGCGACGTAGAGCAGGAAAAGTGTGCAGTTTCTGGAGTAACTTGCTGTGATCAATTCGGTTAAAGCACTGCAATATATCGGCATCTAACCCATACTTGGGAGCCTGGGTCAGACTCAGATAGAGGGCTTGAATCGCATCTTGTGCCGATCGTCCCGGTCGAAACCCATACGACCCTGGTTCAAATTTGGCTTCCCATTCGGGTTCGAGTGCCAATTTTACCAGTGCTTGCAAAGCACGGTCGTGGAGCGTCAGAATTCCCAAGGGTCGTTGTTCTTCACTTCCGGGTTTGGGAATCCAGATCCTTCGAGCTGGGCTGGCAGTCTGACCAATCTTCAGTGTTGCAACCAGATGGAGTCGGGCTTGGGGACTCAGCGACGCTTTGCCATCAATCCCGGCAGTTTTCCTGCCTGCATTGTCCTGAGTGACTCGCCTAACTGCTAAACACCGTGCCGACCAGGACTTCAGCAGCAGTCGTTGCAGCTTGCGGACGACCTTGACGTTGCCACAACACGAGGCTCGGTAAATGCGATTTTGGAGCTTGAAGACTTGCCGCTGAATCCGTTTCCAGGGCAATTGCTTCCATTCATACATCGGTCGTAGAACCGTGTTCATAACGTTTAAACTCTGACTTTCTCCTTTACCTTCCAAGTTGCTGTGCCTCTGTCTGCTTATGTCTGGGCTTTCCCCAGACCTTTTGCTTTTGAGGCAATCCTGCTCCTTTAGCCCATGCGCCTGACTGACTGCTCAACCCTTCGACCTGGGCTTGAGAGGTGCTAGAGGAGTTACTTCGTTCCTGACTTTCGTTTTGTGATGGAGGTAGAGTCTCCCTATCCGCCGGGTTTATCGAGAGTGCATCCAGGTCAGTGGCCTAACTGCCTGGCTCTGGTATCCGGTCCCGTTTTGGGTCAAGCCAATAATCCACGTAGGCTTGGTCTAACTAACGACGGTTGAAGGAGTTCGTAGTCCTACTCATGTCCATCTCTGCTCGATGGGATTCGCGGTTGGATTCCGCGTGACCACCTTTTATCCCCGCTTCACCAAGTTGAGAGTCAGTCGCATCAGTAGGGGATAGGCTGTCACCCCTGCACCTGGGGGGCAAGAATTGTCTAGATAGTGCTACCGATCTAGACTCACTGCACAGAAGTCAAGTTATCAAAGTTCAATTAAGCAGTGTCCTGCCTAACTAAACTTCGCCGTTTTCCTTGAGTCGGATGACTCATTTCAAACGAACGAATCGCACATGCCAAATTTAGTCCAGTCAGTGATGGGAGAGCGGCAGAAACTTTCTGTCTATGATCCTCAAGCCGATGGAAGTGGGCGATCAAGACACGGAAGGACAATCCATGGGACGCCATTGCGCAACTTGAGTTTCGCTGCTGTGGTCCTGAGTGCTTAAAGTGCTGGAGTCCTACCCAAGATCATGGCAGGCACTACAATACGTCTGCAAGGGACTTTGGTTGGCGACAGCGGCGGGCAGCGTGAGCCAAACATGAAAGCTGTAGAGGAGGGTTAAAAGACTGGCATGATAGAGACGGTGCATGAGCGGCACTCCCAAAGCAGCAGGAATACGCTTCTTATAGTGCTGCTGGAGTGACAAAACAGCCGTAAGTTTGCTCAGTTAAAGGCCAGCGCTCACCGTCAAGCCTGGGGTTGACTCGGCATATACTGAGCTTTTGCTTCACGCTAGTTTTTGTGGTCGGGTAAGTGGCTGGCTTTGCTCTCCCGTTTGCGGGTGGCTGACTGGGTGGGAAAGCGCTAGGCGGCAAATCGGATGACAGGTAGACGGGTACGAGTGTAGCGAGCGTCCTTGCCAGCGTGACGCTACTTGGCAAGCACGTCTGGGTGATCAGACGCCAGCGCATTGATCCAGCCATTGGCAGCGGTAGCGGATGGTATGAAGTAATACCAATTCTCTAAAAACCAGCTACAGATAGTGCCTCTAAAATAGAGCGCCATCCCACAATTGAAGTAATTACTTCTTGGGTCATCGCTTCTAACCGCACACGCATTAACAACCGCAAGGCATCCAGGTTCTTTGGCAACTGTTTTGTAGCAGGCAGTGATGCCCAGTTGCGTTTCTAACCACTGACAAATCTCCCCGTAGCTGTTGAAACCA